>NZ_SMKB01000010.1:0-69596 GCF_004348575.1 Actinomadura sp. 7K534 | reverse complement strand
CCGTTCCCCCAGCTCAGGCTAGATCAGGCCCCCGTCCCCCACCGACGGCCATGCCGATTGCATTCGATGAACGGAAGAAGTCTGTACGCGCCGGTGAGGCGCGATCCTCAACGGCCACAGCCCGCGCCCTTTACTTTGTAGATTCGTAAGCTCCTACTCCGCGAGGAGGCGTCCGCCCGCGATCGTCGCGCGGACGTTGCCTGCTGACGGGCGGTGCAGGGCTTCGGTTAGCGGGACGTGCAGGAGTACGAGGTCGGCCGCCTCCCCTGTGGCCACACGCCGGGGAGGTCCGCCGGGTGTGCCGGGGGCGGTGAGGAGTGAGCGCAGTGCCTCGGCTGCGGGGATGGTCTCGTCCCGGCCGGCGACCGCGCCCGACCTCGTGGTGCGGTTGGCGGCGGCGTCCAGTACCGCCCAGGGGTCGAGCGGTCCGTAGGGCGCGTCGCTGGACAGCCCGACCGGGACCCCGGCTTCGAGCAGGCTCCGGCACCGGTAGAGGTCGGGCACGTCCTCGGCCGGGACGTCGCGGAGGTAGTCGTCGCCGCGGTCGGCGAGGAACCCCGGCTGCGTGACGACCCGCAGCCCGCGCCGCGCGAGCTCCGGGACGATGCTCTCCGGGACGAGCGCCGCGTGCTCGATGCGGTCGCCGTCCAAAGTCCCGGTGTCGGCGAAGGCGGCGAGCAGGAGCAGGAGCGCCTCGCGGGTGACGCAGTGCACCGCGAC
This sequence comes from Actinomadura sp. 7K534, assembly GCF_004348575.1. NCBI lineage: Bacteria > Bacillati > Actinomycetota > Actinomycetes > Streptosporangiales > Thermomonosporaceae > Actinomadura > Actinomadura sp. 7K534. The sequence goes on along the minus strand of NZ_SMKB01000010.1, from coordinate 68,876 downwards.
CGGCCGCCGATGCTCGTGGGCGTGCCTGATCCGCGCGCCCAGCTCGTCGAGCGGCGGCAGGCCCGAATCCGCCAGGACGATCTTGTACGGGCCGGTGCTGAGGCGCGGGTGCGGGTGCGGGGGCGTCCCGGCGTCCGGCGGCAGTCCGAGGAGGTGGACGCGCTGGGGGAGCGTCCCGTCGCGGACCGCCGCCTCGATCGCGGCCCGCGCCCCGGCGCCGAGGTCGGGCGTCGCGTCGGTGACGGCGGTCACGCCCAGCCGCGCCAGCTCCCGCCCGACCGTGCCGAGGTCCACCGGGCGCGCCGCCGGGAGGCGGGTGCGCAGCCAGTCGTCCGCCCGCCAGAGCCGGCCGGTGGGCCGTCCGGCGGCGTCCCGCTCGACACCGGGGTGGTCGGCGGAGGCCAGGCCCGCGGCGCGCACGGCCGCCGGGTTGAGGATCCACAGGGCCCCGCTGCGATGCTGGATCCGGACGGGCCCGCCCGGGCGCAGCGCGTCGAGCGCGGCGGCGTCCAGGTCTCCGGCGACGCTCTCGGCGTAGCCGACGCCGCGCACCCACCCGTGCTCATCGGGTTCGGCGTCCCGCAGGACCGCCGCGAGCCGGTCCGCGCCGGTCACGGCGGGCGGCCCGCACACGACCGAGCGCCGCCACGCGGCCAGCGCGTGCAGGTGCAGGTGATGATCGCAGAGTCCGGGAATGAGCGCTCCCCCGCCGCACTCCACGACCTGCTCCCCGGGCCGCCGTGCCAGCCCGCCGCCGATCTCGGCGATCCGGCCGCCCGCCAGGCGGACGTCGGCGCGCCCGCGCCGGCCGAGCTCGGCGTCCCGCAGCAGCAGCCCCGTCACGGGACGGCGATACCGAGGCCGGCCAGCACTTCGGCGGTGTCCCGCCCCATCGCGGGGGCCCCGCCCGATGGTTCGCGCCGTGCCGGGGCGGCGACCGGCAGGGCACCGGCCTCGCTCTCCAGCACCCAGGCGTCCCCGCGCCGGACGGCCTCCGGGCTCGTGACGGGCTCCCCCGCCGGGAGGGTCGCGGCGACCACGGCGGACATGGCGACGTCCCACAACACGCCGCCTCCGCCGGGCGGCACGGTGGCGGCGAGGGCGGCGGCGGTCAGCCCGGTGAGGGGGTCGGCGATGGCGTCGCCGCAGAACAGCGGGGCGAGGTCCGGGTCGCGGCAGACGAGACCCGCGGCGGCGGCCACGTCGTCCCCGAAGCCGATCCGGTCGTGCGCGCGCCCGTAGGCCGTGATCGACACCCAGGTCGTCCCGCCGGCGACCGCCGCCTCGGCGTCGAGACCGAACCGGGCGAGGGCGCGGGGGCGGGACGCCTCGATGACGATGTCGGCGGCGTCGACGAGCGCCCGCATCGCGCGGCGGCCCGCGGGGTCGGCCGGGTCGAGGACCACCGACCGGTGCCCGGCGTGCAGCAGGTCGTAGAACGCGGCGTCGCCGAGGCGGGCGCCGTCCGGGCGGGCGGGGGTCTCGACCTTGACGACGCGCGCTCCGGCCGATCCGAGCAGGTGCGCGCACAGCGGGCCCGCCCACAGCGCGCTGAAGTCGACCACCAGCGCGCCGTCCAGCGGGCGGGGCGCCAGCGGTTCGGGGACGCTCGACGGGCAGTCCGCGACGGGCGCCGCCGCGACCCCTAGCAGTTCGGCGCGTTCGGCCAGTTCGGCCCCGGTGTGCTCGCGCAGCCAGGGGACGAGCGCCGGCCACGGGTCGTCGTCCACGTCCGCTTCGGCGAGCGCGCCGAGGAGGGCGGGATCGTCGGGGCGGGCGCAGGAGACGGCGGCCCACCCGTCCGCCGTCGGGAGAAGCCGGCAGGCGCCTCCGGCGGACCTGCGTCCCCTCCGGCGGTGCCCGGTGAACGCGGCGCGCTCGGACAGCAGCCGCGCGCCGTCCACCCCGAACCGCTCCCCCAGGCCGGCGGCCACCGCCGCCGCGTTCCCCGGCGGCACGAGGGGCGGCCCGTCAGGATGCCCGCACAGCGGCAGCACCCCCGAGGACGCCCAGCTCGCAAGGGCGTCCGGCCCGCTCCCCTGCGGCGATGCGTCCCCACCAGGCGACATGGCCCGACGATACACTCCGGCCCGATCGACACTTCCGGGAGAGGACCGGCCGTGCACATCTCCGTTGCCGACCTCGCCGACGGCGCGGCCGACCTGCCGCTCCTGGCCCCCGACGGGTCCGTTCACGACCCCCTCGTCACCGTCGACCTGGCCCCCGCAGATCCCGCGGTCGCCGCGCGAGCGGCCCAGCGGGCCGGGGACTGCGACCGCATCCTCATCGGCCTCGGCACGGCGGACCCCGAACTCCTCCGGGCACTCGACCTCACGCTGGGCGCGGGCGGCCGGGAGGCCGTGGACGACCCGGCGGCCTCGCCGGACGTGCTGCGCGAGGCCGTCACCCGCAATCCGCATGCGTCCCTGCTCCTGCGGGACGTCCTGCGCACCACGGAGGGCATGCCGGTCGACGCGGCGCTCGACGTCGAGTCCTATGCCTACTCCACGCTCCTCGGCGGGCCGGAGTTCGCCCGCTGGCTGGCCGCCCGCCCTCCGCGCCCGGTCCCGCCCGAGGCGGACGACCCGGTCCTGCTCGCGCGGGACGCCGGCCACCTGTCGATCACGCTCAACCGCCCGGAACGGCGCAACGCCTTCGGCCGGCAGCTGCGCGACGCCCTCGTGGACGCCCTGACCGTCGCGGCGTCCGACCCCGCCATCACCCGCGTGACCCTGCGCGGCGCGGGCCCCGCGTTCTGCTCCGGCGGCGACCTGGCCGAGTTCGGCGCCGCCCCCGACCTGGCGACCGCCCACCTGGTGCGCACCCGGGGCGGCGCGGGCCGCCTGATCCACCGCCTCGCCGGACGCGTCGAGGCCCGCGTGCACGGCCCCTGCGTCGGCGCGGGCATCGAACTCCCCGCGTTCGCCGGCCGCGTCACCGCCCACCGGGACGCGACGTTCCGGCTGCCCGAGGTGTCCATGGGCCTCATCCCCGGCGCCAGCGGCACGGTGAGCATCCCGCGCCGCATCGGCCGCTGGCGGACCCTCTACATGGCCCTGACCGGAACGCCCGTCCCCGCCGAGACCGCCCTCGCCTGGCACCTGGTGGACGGCATCCGGCCCTGACACCGCCTCAGCGGCGGGGTTCGAGGTAGCCGGCGATCGATTCGGCCAGCACGGCGCGCGCGTCGTCGATGTCGGTCCAGGTGCTCAGGTGCTGCTCCAGATAGAGGCCGCGGACGGCGGCGGGCAGGAGGTGGCGCACCCGCTCCAGCCGGTAGGCGTCCACGACGAGCCCGCGGAACGCCCGCGCGTAGGCGCGCCGCCACCGGCGGTCCCAGAGGTTGAGCTGCTCCGCCGTCCGCGGGTACGCCTCGGTGAACTCGGCCGTGTTGCGCGGCAGCAGGCTCCGCAGCGCCGCCACCGCCCGGCCCGGGGGCGAGTCGAGGCCCGACCAGATGGCGTCGACGATGCGGCTCATCCGCTCGGCCACGGACCCGTCGTCGATGTCCTTCCACGGCAGCATGTCGCCCTGGCCCGCGAGTTCTTCGAGGACGGCGGCCCACAGCCCGTCGACGCCGCCGAACTGGTGCTGGACCGTCCCCCAGGTGACCCCGGCGCGTTTCGCGACGAGGTTGGCGCTGGCCTCGCCGGCGTGCTCGCTGTCGGCGAGCATGGCGATCGCCGTCCTGATCACGCGGGCGCGCGTCTCCAGGCCGCGCCGGTTGAGCGGGGCGCCCCGCGCGTTCAGCGGGGGGCCGGTGACACCGCGGCCCGGCTCCACCGGCTGCGCGCCCCGGGCGGACGAGGGCTCAGTCACGGGTGCGATTCTAGTTCGGGCGGCATGGCCGGAACGGCCGCATCGGCGGAGTGAGCATAGACACATCTATGTAAGCTGGTGGCACCGGTCCCGCCGGTATACGGTCGGCGCATGACGAGCCGCCAGCCCTCCCTCAGAGCGTCCGCGTGGCAGGCCGGCGGATTCGTCCGCGACGACACGCCGACCGCCGAGGTGGAACGCCGGGAAGCGGTGATCGAGTCGCTGGCCGGCACCGTCCGCGACCTGATCGACGCCACGATCCGCACGACGGTCGGGGACGACGAGGTCCACCGGGTCCGCGACGACCTCGCCGCACTCGTCGACAGGCTGCGGGCCTCCCAGCTGCCCGGTCCCGCCGGAGTCAGGTACAACACCGAGTTCCGCTCCTGGAACTGGGGCAATGCCGTGGTGGGCGCCGCGAACGGGATCGCTCCGCCGCTCCGCATCGTCCATGATTCGGACGGGTGCCACGCCGATGTGGTTCTGGGTGCGGCGTACGAGGGGCCTCCGGGATTGGTGCACGGCGGTGTCTCCGCGTTGCTCCTCGACCACATCATGGGCGAGACGGCGTCCGGAAGGCGCCGGACGGCCTTCACGGGAACGCTCACCATGCGCTACCGGCGCGGTACTCCCCTGGGCCCCCTGCGGCTCGAAGGGAGAATCGTCGGCGAGGAGCGCCGCAAGATCTTCGTGGCCGGCTCGATCTCCGACGCCGACGGGGTCACCGTCGAGGCCGAAGGCGTCTTCATCCAGCCGGCGGGCACCCCGACCGCCCCGGAGGGGCCGAGCACATAGACACCGCTATGTGCCCGCTGACCCGTAACGGCGGCGCCCGGGCAGCGCGCCGGCGTGTCGTGGACGCGCTCAGCCGTGCAGGCTGGGCCGGTAGGTGAGCTCCTGGATGTGGCCGTCGAGCGTCCGGTGCCCGACCAGCTCCAGGTCGAAGTCGGCCGCTCCCCGGAAGACGGGGTCCAGCCCGGTCGCGCCGGTGATGACCGGGAAAAGCGTCACCTGGACGCGGTCGACCAGGCCGGCGTCCATCAGCGCCCGGTTCATCGCCAGGCTGCCGTGCGACCGCAGCGGCACCGCGGACTCCTCCTTGAGCCGGGCGACGACGTCGACGGCGTCGCCGCTCGCGACGTTCGCGTCCGGCCAGTCCAGGGGGCCCTCCAGGGTGCTCGACACCACCGTTGCCGGCAGGTGCCGCATCCGCGTGACCCAGGGGTCGCGCACGTCCGACTCCTCGGTGCTCGACGCCAGCATCTGCGCGAACGCCCGGTAGGTGTTGGCGCCGAACACCATCCGCTGGTCCTCCTCGTACAGGGCGAGGCGGCGGTCGAGGAGTTCGGGACCTTGCTTGCCCCAGTAGCCGGTCCAGTCGCCCCCGGCGGCGCCGAAGCCGTCGAGGCTGGAAAAGACGTCGAAGGTGTAGGTCGCGGTCATGATGCTCCTCCCACTGCGGCCGATCGCCTGTCGGGGATACTGACCGGCGGCCGCGGCCGGACTCATCGCCGGGAACGCCTTTACCGAAGCTGGGCCATGCCGAGTCCCGAGGACGGTTGCCGCGCGCGGAGACGGATGGCGAGGATCGAAGCGCAATCCGGCTCAAAGAGGAGGCGTCCGGTGACATCGCAGCTCAACCCGTACATCAGCTTCAACGGCGACGCCCGGGAGGCGTTGGAGTTCTACAAGGACGTCCTCGGCGGCGAGCTGACGATGCACACCTTCGGCGAGTACGGCGACAAGAGCGCGCCGGAGGCCGACAGGATCATGCACGGCACGCTGCAGTCCGAGCTGGGCTACACGCTGATGGCCGCCGACACCCCGCCCGGCATGCCGCACAACCCCGGCGACAACATCACGATCAGCCTGAGCGGCGACGACGCCGACACGCTGCGCGACTACTGGGCGAAGCTGTCCGGCGGCGGCACCGTGGGGGTCCCGCTGGAGATGCAGATGTGGGGCGACGAGTTCGGCCAGTGCACCGACCGCTTCGGCATCAACTGGATGGTCAACATCACCGGCTCGGCCGCCTGACCGGAGCCGCGCCCTCTTCACGCACTTGGAAGGCGTCCTGGCCGATGGGGCCGGATACTTCGCGGACGGCCTCGGCCCATTCTCCGTCCGGCCATCTCGTGGAGACGTCCCAGGTACAGCGGGCGAAGAGGTTCAGCACGTGGTCCGGGGAAGGCCGTCCGGACATGTGGGCGAAGCGGGCGTGGGTGAAATCCGCGCCGGTGAGATCGGCACCGGTGAAAACGGCGCCGATCAGGTCGGCGCCGATGAGCCTGGTCCGCACGAGCTTGGCGCCGTCGAAGTTCGAGGCGCCGACCTCGGGCGCGCCGCCGAGGGCGGCGCCGCTCAGGTCCGCGTCGGTCAGGTCGGCGCCGGCGAATCCGCCGATGATGCCGAAGTCGGCGCCGCGCAGATCGGCGCCGACGAGTCTGGCGCCCGCGAACTCGACTCCCATGCACAGGGCCGGCGGGCCCGGGCAGGCCCAGGACAGGTCGGCGCGGCGCAGGTCGGCTCCGCTGAGGTCGGCGTCGATGAGGTCGGCGCCCTGCGGGAACCGGACGCCCCGCAGGTCGGCCCCGCGAAAGTCCTTGCCGGCGAGGCGGGCCAGGTCCCCGGCGCTCCCGTCCTCGGTCAGTCCCGCCAGGTTCTCCGGTAAGCCGGGCGGCCGGGCGGTCCCGGTCCGCTCGCCGTCGACGGCGTCCGCGGGCACGACCCTTCCGTGCAGCGCGTACAGCTGGAAGCCGTCGCGGTAGCGGATCGCCGGCCCCGTCCGGCGGTGCAGCCGCAAGGGCTCTTCCCCGGCCCTCGGCTCGGGGGCGAGATGGATCTGCTCGGGACGCTCGCACACCAGGCAGACGTCCTCGAAGGGCCACCAGCCGCCGCAGGATCCGACGAGGTCCTGCCACAGCGCCAGCCTGCGCTCCCAAACCCTCCGGCGCCGGCCGTGGGAGAACCGGCCCTTCTCGCCTTCCACACCGTTGAGCCGCAGCAGAAGGAACTCCCCCGGCTCCGGCACACCGTGGGTGGCCGCGATCGCCTCGGGATCCGGCGCGCCGAACTCGCTCCAGTCCCAGTCGGGCTCCCCGCGGGGAGAGTCGATCCACACGAGCCGCGGCTGCGGCGCGCCGACCAGGTCGTACAACCCGGAGACCGCCGCCTCGGCGACGGGCCGATCGGCCGGCGCGGCGGCCGGTTGGCCCTCCCCTTCACGGAAGTCGGCGACCAGCCGCACAACCTCCGGCCCGACCACGTCCGGCCGGACGGAAATCCATGTATTGAACGGGCGAGGGGGCTCCATACTCGTTCAATATCACGGGCCAAGCCGCCCATCCATGCCCGAACAGGCGCCGCACACGTGGCCGATGTCGGATCGGGGCCCATCCCATTCGTCTAGGGGGTGAAGGCACGATTCCCGACAGTGCAAGGAGCAGACCCGTGAACCCGACCCTGAACACCATCGACATCGTCGTCGCCGACATGGAGGCCGCCATCGGCTTCTACGCCCGGCTCGGCCTGGCCTTCACCGTCGATCCCGCCTACCCTGACCACGCGAGCTGCGACCTGCCCGGCGGACTGCACCTGATGCTGGACACCGAGAAGTTCCGCGCCTCCAGCCAGACCAAGGGGTGGAGCGGCCCGTCCGGCGACCCGCGCAACTTCCTGGCGTTCCAGTTCGCCGCCCCGGCCGACGTCGACGCCAAGTACGCCGAGCTCACCGCCGCCGGGTACCCCGGCGTGCAGGAGCCCTGGGACGCTTTCTGGGGGATGCGGTACGCCACCGTGACCGACCCCGACGGGAACGGCATCGACCTGTACTGCCCCTTGGCCGAACCGTCCGACGCTCAGTGACCGCCCGCGGGGCGCAGCCAACACCGATCCGGGAGGGGAAGACAACGTGAAGTACGTGCTCATGTTCGTGGAGACCGAGGAGTTCGTCCGCGAGCTGGAGGCGATGACCGAGACCGAGCGCCAGGAGGCGTTCGAGGGCGCCGGCCGCTGGTTCACCGAGCACGCCGCCCAGATCACGCACCACGCGCACCTGCACGGCCCGGAGACGGCCACCACGATGCGGCTGGCCGGCGGCGACGCCATCGTCACCGACGGCCCCTTCGTGGAGGGCAAGGAGGTCGTCTCGGGTTACGCCGAGATCGAGGTCGCCGACCTGGACGAGGCGATGGCCCTCGCGCGCACGTGGCCGGGGTGCCCGGTCGTCGAGATCCGCCCGATCACCTAACCCGGATGCCACCGCCGCACGACCCGGCGCACCCGCAGGACGAGGTGCGCGCCGAGCTGGCCCGCGTGGTCCGCGAGCACGCGGGCCGGCTGACGGCGAGCCTGGTGCGGGTGCTGGGCGACTTCGCCGCCGCCGAGGACCTCGTCCAGGACGCCATCGAGACCGCCCTGCGCCGCTGGCCCGCCGACGGCGTCCCCGAGCACCCGGACGCCTGGCTGCTGACCACGGCCCGCCGCCGCGGCATCGACCTCCTGCGCCGGCAGGCCACCTACCGCGACAAGCTGGCCCGGCTCGCCTGGCCGGCGCCGGCCGAGCCCGACGACCGGCTGAAGCTCATCTTCACCTGCTGCCACCCGGCGCTGCCCCGCACCGCGCAGATCGCGCTGACCCTCCGCACCGTGTGCGGGCTGACCACCGCGCAGATCGCCGCCGCGTTCCTCGTCCCCGAGGCCACCGTCGGGCAGCGCATCACCCGCGCCAAACGCAAGATCACCCAGGCGGGCATCCCGTACCGCATCCCCGCCGGCACCGAGCTGCCGGAGCGCCTCGGCCAGGTCCTCGCGGTCGTCTACCTGCTGTTCAACGAGGGCTACCTGACCAGCACCGGCGAGCGCCCCCACGCGGCCGACCTGGCCGGCGACGCCGAATGGCTGGCCGCCCAGCTGGCCTGGCTGCTGCCCAAGGAGCCCGAGGTCCTCGGCCTGCTCGCCCTCGTCCGCCTGCACCAGGCCCGTACCGGCGCCCGCTTCGACGCCGCCGGCGGCCTCATCCTCCTGCCCGACCAGGACCGAGCCCTGTGGGACCACGAGGCGATCGCCGACGCCGCCCGCCTCATCGAACGCGCCGCGAAACTGCGCCGTCCCGGCCCCTATCAGCTCCAGGCCGCCATCCTCGCCTGTCATGCCGAAGCCCCCACCTGGGCCGACACCGACTGGCCGCAGATCGTGGTGCTCTACGACATGCTCCTGGCCCTGGCGCCCTCACCCGTCCACCGGCTCCAGCGCACCATCGCCCTGCACCACCACCCCGGCCTCCGCGGCGGCCCCCGCAACGCCCTGGCCGACCTGGACGCCCTCTCGCCGGCCGACCGCAAGGCCCTGGAGCACTACCCGCTGTTCCACGCCACCCGCGCCGAACTCCTGCGCGCCACCGGCCACCACGAGGACGCCCGCACCGCCGACCAGCACGCCCTGGCCCACACCACCAACCCGGCCCAGCACGCCCTCCTCCAACAACGCCTCCACTGGGACTGACCCCAGGCCGCCGACCCGGCGGATGGGCGGGTCAGTTTTCGGTGGGGTGGTAGCGCTCCTTGCGGGTCTTGGCGCCGATGAGGCGGAGCTGGGTCAGCAGCATCCACTGGTCGAGGCGCCGGGGGACCAGGCGCGCCGAGGTGCGGATCAGTGCGGCCATGCGGTCGAAGCGGCGCTGGTCGCGCGGGGACCACTCGATGTCGAAGCGGGTCCGGACGGGCTCGGGCAGGCAGCCGATCGCCACCAGCGTGCCCAGCGGCCGCAGCACCGGCCGGGCCGCCCGGATCGCCATGGACGGCACGAACGGGACCGCGCCGATGCCGTCCGTGCGGGCGATCTCGATGGACCGCGCGGCCGGGGCGGTCATCTCCAGGCGTTCGGCGCAGAACGCGTCGAACGTCTCCCGGAAGGCGGCGTAGTCGGACGGCACCGGGCGCATGCTCACGCCGTACCGGGCGTACCAGGCGACCGTCCCGGCGTAGAGGCGGTCGTGGTCGGCCGCGGTCAGGGCGCCGACCGGGAAGAACAGCTCGGCCGTCCGGAACATGTGCCAGGTGAACGTGGCGTGCGCCCACCAGAACGTCTCGGGGTCCAGGGCGTGGAACCGGCGGCCCGAGGAGTCCACGCCCTTGAAGTCGAGGTGCAGGTCGCGGATCCGGCGGGCGCGTTCGGGGCCGTCCGGCTCGAAGATCGTCGCCCAGATCTGCGGGACCGACCGCCAGATCCTTCCGAACGGGTCGTCGAAGAAGCCGGACTGCTCGGCGACGGCCGTGCCCAGCGGCGGGTACATGAGCTGCAGCAGTCCGGTGGCGCCGCCGGGGAGCGCCGCCCGCGAGTCGCCGGCGATCCGCCACAGCAGAGACTGCGGGCCGATGGGCTCGGCGGCCTGGACGGCCGGGTCGTCGAGGTGCTCAGCTGCCGCCATTCCGGCCTCCTTCACTGTCGTTGAGACGATGACACGAAAATGTTGCATGTGTCCAGAGGGGGCATAATGGCCGCGTGGACGCCGCGATCGACCTGCCGGACCTCGCCCGGCGCCTGCCGCCCCCGCCCGCTCCGGAGCTCGGCCCCTGCCTGGACGCCGCGGCGCTGTGCCTGGCCCGGCACGGCCTGTCCCGCACCTCGATGGCGGACATCGCCCGGGAGATGGGCGTCTCGCGCAGCACCGTCTACCGGCAGATCGGCTCGGTGGAGAACGCCGCCTGGCTGCTGCTGTCCCGCGACCTGCACGCCTTCTACGGCACGCTCCCCCGGATGTTCGCCGAGGCCGACGGGCCCGAAGTGATCACCCGGCCGCTGGCCGCGCTGCTGCGCCACGCGTGGGCCAACCCGGTGCTGGCCAAGGTGCTGCGCGACGAGCCCGACTTCATCGGACGCGCGCTCGCCGTGCACGCCGCGCCCATGCTCGACCAGGGCGCCCGGATGCTGGCCCCGCTCTACCAGAGCCTGATGGACGCCGGGCGCATCCGTCCCCAGGACCCGCTCGACCTCGCCCACTGGCTGCTGCGGGTCTTCATGATGCTGGTCGTCGCCCCACCGCCCACCGACGTCGACACCTTCCTGGACGGCATGCTGCTCCCCGCCCTGAAACCCTGACCGCACGCCGCCGGGCGGGAGGCGGAACTGCGCGACAAGGTGAGGGTCGAGGAGTGGTGGAAGTTCGACGGCTCAGGACGCGGTGCCGCCCCGGTGCCCGAGATGGCACCGGGGCGCTCGCCGGAACCGCACCTGACCACCGCGTTCAGACCCGGACGGGAAGGGACACCAGGCCGCGGACGATCGAACCGGTGCGGTGGTGGCGCAGCTCGGCGGGCGGTACGGCCAGGGCCAGGCGGGGGAAGCGGTCCAGCAGCGAGCCGATGGCGATCTCGCCTTCCAGCCGGGCCAGCGGGGCGCCGAGGCAGAAGTGGATGCCGTGCCCGAAGGCGACGTGGCGTCTGGGGGCGCGGGTCACGTCCAGCCGGCCGGGAGCCTCGAACACCGCGGGGTCGCGGTCCGCGGCGCCCAGCGAGACGTGCACCCAGGCGCCCTTGGGGACCGGGGTCCCGGCGATCTCCATGTCCGCCAGGGCGATGCGCTGGCTCGCGCGTTCCACCGGCCCGTCGAAGCGCAGCAGCTCCTCGATCGCGGACGGCAGCAGCTCGGGCCGCGCGCGGAGCAGTTCGAGCTGGTCGGGTGCCTGGAGAAGGGCGAGGACGCCGTTGCCGATCAGGTTCACCGTGGTCTCGTGCCCGGCGATGAACAACAGCGCGATGCTGCCCAGCAGTTCGGCCTCGGTGAGGGCGGCGTCCCCGTCGCGGGCGGTGACCAGGCCGCTGATCAGGTCGTCCTCGGGGTGTGCCCGGCGTTCGGCGATGACCTCGACCAGGTAGCCGTTGAACGCGCGGGCCGCCTCCCGGCGGCGCTCCCGGGCAGCCGCGGTCAGCGCGGGGACGGTCAGCACGGCCGTCCACTCGCGGAACCGGGGCCGGTCGGACGCCGGGACGCCGAGCAGCTCGCAGATGACCTGGACCGGCAGCGGTACGGCGAGGTCCTCGATGAGGTCGGCCTCACCGCGGGCCGCGACGCCGTCCAGCAGCGCGCCGGTGATCTCCTGGACGCGGGGGCGCAGCTTCTCGACCCGCCGTGCGGTGAAAGCCTTCGCGACCAGCGCGCGCAGCCGGGTGTGGTCGGGCGGGTCCATGGCGAGCATCGTCCCGCCGAAGAACAGCTCGCCGTCGACGGGCACGGAGCTGTGCGCGCTGTCCTTGGAGAGGCGCGGGTCGCCCAGCGCCGCGCGGCCGTGCTCGTGGTCCACCACCAGGAAGGCGGTGGCGCCGCGGGGGAAGTCGATCGGATGCACCGGCCCGGACGCCCGCAGCTCGTCGTACGCGGCATACGGGTCCTCGGTGAACGCCCGGCTGAACAGGAACTCCAGCGGCAGCATCACACCACTTCCCCCACCCCGGCGAGGAAGCCGGGCCGGGACATGTCGGGCTCGAACGGTTCGGCGTCCGGCCGCCAGTCGGCCACCTGGACCAGGCCGGGCCCGATCGGCTCGGTGCCCTCGAAGAACCTCATGACCTCGTCGATCCCGCGCGGGATGATGTCGCCCGCCCCGGTCCTGCCGTAGGCGGACCGCACCTGGTCCTCGACGGCCCGGCCGACCTCGCCCCGGTGCCCGTGGGAAATGGCCAGGAAGCTGCCCGGGACCAGCGGCTTGCGCAGCTTCGCCACGATCTCGGCGGGACGGTCCTCGTCCGGGACGAAGTGCAGGATGGCCAGGAGCAGCAGGCCGACCGGCTGGTCGAAGTCGATCCGCGACCTGACCTCGGGATCGTCCATGATGCGCTCCGGTTCGCGCAGGTCGCCCTGCACGACCGCGGTCAGCGGGTTGTCGGCCAGCAGCGCACGCGCGTGCACGAGCACGATCGGGTCGTTGTCGACATAGACGACGCGGGCGTCGGGCGCGGCCCGCTGCGCCACCTCGTGCACATTCTCCCGCGTCGGCAGCCCGGACCCGATGTCGATGAACTGCCGCACGCCGCGCCGGGCCATCATCGTCACGGCCCGGGACAGCAGCCCGCGGTTCGCGCGGGTGAACTCCAGCACGTTCGGCATCGCCGCCACCACCTGGTCGGCGGCCCTCCGGTCCGCGGCGAAGTTGTCCTTGCCGCCGAGGTAGTAGTCGTACATCCGGGCCACACTGGGGGTCTCGGGATCGATCACCCACTCGGGATGATGCTCATCGGTCACGGACAGACCTCCCGCCTGGCTACAGATCGCACGATTTTAGGGCCGCGAGCCAAGATGATCTCCACTTTCCGTCAACTCGCCGGAAGAGCGCGTGTGCAGGAGCGCCATGGGAAGATGACCGGCATGGCACAAGTCGTGGTCACCACGGAAAAGACGCTGAACGCGAGCCCGGAGCGGGTCTTGGAGGCACTCGGCGACTACACGGGCGTGCGCCCGCGCATGCTGACCGAGCACTTCAGCGAGTACGAAGTCCGTGAAGGCGGACAGGGCGACGGCACCGTGGTGCATTGGAAACTGGCGGCCACCAGCAAGCGCGTACGCGACTGCCTCATCACCGTGAGCACGCCCGGCCCGAACCAGCTGGTGGAGAAGGACGCCAACTCCTCGATGGTCACCACCTGGACCGTCTCCCCCGCCGCCGAAGGCGCCCAGGTCCGGATCAAGACCACCTGGAACGGCGCGGGCGGCATCGGCGGCTTCTTCGAAAGAACCTTCGCGCCTAAGGGCCTCCAGCGAATCTACGACGCCCAACTGGCAAAACTGGGCTCCGAACTCACCGGGTGACGAAATGGCCTCGCCGAAACCCGGCGAGGTCGGCTCGCCTTTCCGGCCGGCACGGAACGTCGCGCAGCCGGTGGCCGCTTCGCCCGCCACGGCGCGGGAGCGGCGAGATGGAATGCGATTTCGCACTTGATCCCGGATATCGGCTGGGGCACTCTGCCGGTATGAGCGTCCCCCGGGATGAAGGCAGGGCAGCCCATGGTCACAGGTGCCTCTCGGCGGCCGGCTGAGGCGGCCGGGCACGCGCTCCACTATCAGGCCGCCCTGCCCGGCGGGCTCACCGCGCTCCTATCGGTCCTGATAACGGGTGCGCTGGGGGCCCTGACCTTGCCGGCCATGTACGCGGGCCTGCCGAATTTCGTGGTGATTCTCGTCGTGCCCTTCATCAGCGGGTGCCTCACCATGGCCTTCGCGCGCAGTGTCACGCTGACACGGGACGGCCACCTGCTCGTCACCGGATTCGGGCAGCATCTCGACATCGAGGCGCACCGCATCAACGCGATCACCGTTTCGCGAAGAGGGCGTTTCGGGTTCGGCACCGCAATGGTCCACCACGACGGCGGCAAGTTCCGGATCTGGCAGGCCATGAGGCACACACCCGTACCGCGCTCCAGATGGTCCCTGAGGTACGTCTCCGGGCACGGCGGCAAGGACTTCGGCGACCTCGTCTACCGCCTCCAAACTTACAACCCGGCAATGGTCATCAGGGGCGTGGCCCCACCGCCATGGGCCCGCCCCCACACCATGCCCCAGCCAGCACAGCATTGGTACTGAGGCGATGTCGGGCCCTCGCCAGAGCCCGGCCCGCAGAGGCCGATGGGCTCCCTCCTCAGGGTCCGTCGAGCTCCCCTTCCAGTGCCGCTAGCGCCCTGTTCTGTGGCATCGGTCATGCGGCCCCGGCCGGCCGTCGCGGGGCCGGCCGGGGGTCGTCCGGGCGAGGGTCAGGAGCGGGCGAGGAGCGGTTCGGGTACTTCGGCGCCGTCGGGGACGGGCCGTGCCTCGGGGCGCGGGGTGTTCATCACGAAGGCGACGACCAGCGCGCCGAGCAGGATGATCCCCGCCGCCCAGGCGCCGGCCGTCGCGAAGCCCTCCACCACCGCCTGCCCGGCGACTTCCGGGGTCGCGCCGTGCGAGGCCAGGTGGTCCGCGGTCGCGGCGGCGGCGATGGTGTTGAGCACCGCGATACCGATCGAGGCGCCGACCTGCTGCGCGGTGTTGACGGTGGCCGAGGCCACGCCCGAGTCGCCCTCGGCGACACCGTGGGTGGCGTAGTTGAGGGCGACCGGCATGATCATGCCCGCCCCGAAGCCGCACAGGACCTGCGCGACCAAGACGCCGCTCGCGTAGCCGGTGCCGGGCTCCAGCGTGAGCAGCCACAGCATCCCGCCGGCGCTGATGAGCATCCCGGGGACGATCAGCGCGCGCGGCGGCACCCTGGGCAGCAGCCGGGCGGTGAGCCCGCCGGCCGCCAGTAGCACCGCCGCGGTCATCGGGAGGAACGCCGCGCCCGTCTTGACCGGTGAGTACCCCTTGACCACCTGCATGTAGTAGGTCATGAAGAGGAACGCCCCGAACATCCCGATGACGACGACGCCCACGGCCAGGTAGGCGCCGCCGCGAGTGCGGTCGGCGATGACGCGCAGGGGCAGCAGCGGCTGCGCCACCCGGCTCTCGACGTAGCCGAACGCGGCGAGCAGGACCGCGCCGGCGGCCAGCAGCCCGATGACCGGTGCCGAGTCGAATCCGTCGGCCTCGGCCCGGCCGGCGGCGTACACGATCGCGACGAGCCCGGTGGTCACCAGCAGCACGCCGGGGATGTCGAACCGGGTCCCGCCCGGGCGCCGCGACTCGGTCAGGACCGCCTGCCCGCCGATGGCCGCGACCAGGGCGATCGGGATGTTGACGTACAGGCACCAGCGCCAGTCCAGGTACTCGGTCAGCGCCCCGCCGACCAGCAGCCCGAGGGCGCCGCCCGCGGCGGCGATGCCGCCCCAGATCCCGAACGCCTTGGCCCGCTCCTTCGGCTCGCTGAACGTCACCGTCAGCAGCGACAGCGCGGCCGGGCCCAGCAGCGCGCCGAATCCGCCCTGAAGGGCACGGGCGATCAGCAGCGTCTCGAAGCCGTTCGCCGCGCCGCCCAGCGCGGACGCGACGGTGAAGCCGAGCAGCGCGATCAGGAAGGCCCGCTTGCGTCCGGTGTAGTCGGCGATCCGGCCGCCGAGCAGCAGCAGGCTGCCGAACGCCAGCGTGTACGCGGTGATGACCCACTGCCGGTCGCCGTCGGAGATCCCGAGGTCCCGCTGGAGGGACGGCAGCGCGATGTTCACGACGGTGGCGTCCAGGATGATCATGAGCTGGGCCAGCCCGATGAAGAGCAGCACGGCCCAGCGGCGCGAACTGCCCGCCGGTGCCTTGGTGGTTGCCATGGATCCGTCCCCATTCACGGTGGTGCGTGCCGCGCGGATCGTTCGCACGGCGTCCTGATGCCCACGAGACGGCGGCGTCCCGGCGCCTGTGACAGCGCTGGCGATGTGACGTGACCCACGGCCCGCGGGTGTCACACGGCGGCGGGGGCCGGCGTCTTGTGCGTATGGCATGGTCGGGAGGCGGCGAGGGGAGCCGGGCGATGGACGACGGCGGCGGGCGGACGGCGAGCACGGCGGGGAGGCCCGGGGGCGGCCGCACGGACCCGGCCACCGAGGCGTTCATGGCCCACCGCAACCTGCTGTTCACCGTGGCCTACGAGATGCTCGGCTCCGCCGCCGACGCCGAGGACGTCCTGCAGGAGACCTGGCTGCGGTGGACGGGCGTCGACTTGGACACGGTGCGGGACCCGCGCGCGTACCTGGTGCGCATCACCACCCGCCAGGCGCTGGACCGGCTGCGCACGCTCGGCCGCCGCAAGGAGTCCTACGTCGGGCCGTGGCTGCCCGAGCCGCTGCTGACCACGCCCGACGTGGCGGAGGACGTCGAACTGGCCGACAGCGTCTCGATGGCGATGATGCTGCTCCTGGAGACGCTCGCGCCGACGGAGCGGGCGGTGTTCGTGCTGCGCGAGGTGTTCGACCTGGCCTACGGCGAGATCGCCGAAGCCGTCGGCAAGAGCCCCGCCGCCGTCCGCCAGATCGCCCACCGCGCACGCGCGCACGTCGCCGCGCGCCGCCCCCGCGACATCGTCTCCCCCGACGAGACCCGGGCCGCGATCCGGGCCTTCCAGCGGGCGACCGAGACCGGCGACCTGCAGGGCCTCCTGGACGTCCTCGCACCGGACGTCGTCCTCCTGACCGACGGCGGCGGAGTCGCGCACGCGATGAGGCAGCCGATCGTGGGGGCCGGGAAGGTGGCGAACCTGCTGAACAGCGGCCTGCGCACGTTCGCCGCCGGGATGACGGTCGAGGCCGTCCAGGTGAACGGCCACCCGGGACTGGTCATGCGGCTCAACGGAACCGTCCATGGCGTCGTGGCGATGCGGGTCGAGAACGACCTCATCACGGGCCTCTACATCGTCCGCAACCCCGAAAAACTGTCCCGCATAGAGCAGGAGACCACACTGACCCGCTGACTCCCGACCGCCTCGAATGCCCGGCTAGGCAACCCGGGCCCTGGCGACAGCAGTTGCCGAGCGCGGCACCGAGCCCCATGTGGGCTGGGCTAGCAGATGCAGCACCTACCGCTCGGCATGCCCAGCCTCTGCCCGGGATCCCCAGTTGGGCGACCAGCCGCCACAAGTTGGCAACGACGTGGTTTCGGCAGGCGCGGCATCCGTGCTGGCAGTAGCGGCATCGACTCGGCAGGCGTGTGGGCGGTCGTCGTCCTGAGGGGGCGGTTCGAGGGCCCGGGGCGACCGTCCTGATGCGCACGGCATGCGGCACTTTACTAGAATTCCCTTCTAAATGGTTGCGAGCCATTGACCCATTCCGGTCACCGTGCACGACGAAAGCGGAGGCGGGAATGCCGTCAATGGATCTTCGAATATGCACTTTATTGCCCCAGAGAGAAGAATGTCCCCAAGTTCGGTTATGTCTAGAGTGTCACTCTCGACGGCCTTGACCTGGGATGATCTATTGATCGAGGCGGCAGATGCGGGTCGCGGTCGTCCAGGAGTGGTCGTATATCAAGGACGCCACAGGCGCACGAGACGACTGTGGGGCGCGGTCGCCAATGGCGATTCGAATGGGGTTCTGCTGCTAGGTTCCAGGACTGGGGGAACTGTTTCCGGGGGAGTAGCCAAATGCCCGACAAGCGAGAAGTGATCGATTCGAGGGACCGTTCCGCTTCGCCGGTCTTCGTGGATGTGACCGGGCGCCGCCGCAGGCGGCTGCGCCGGCTCGGCTATGCGGCCGCGGCCTTGTGCGGGGGCTACTCGATCATGATCGGCGTCAGCCTGGTGGGCGGGCCGGTCAACCCGCAGACGCTGCTGCCGAAAGTGGGCGGGGGCGACGAGACCAAGGTCGTCCCGAGCTCTAAGCACCAGCCGCCGGCCGACGACGGACCCGCGGCGCTACCGCCGGCCCGGCCCTCCTGGCCCGTCCGGGGGACGCCCGGAACCGCGCCGCCGCTGCCCCGGGTCTCCGGGAGCGCGCCCTCCGGGGCCGTGCCGTCCCCGCCGGCATCCGATCGGCGGACGGGGCCGCGGGCCCCGGCAGGCACGCCGGCCGTGACGCCGAGCCGGCCGGGCGGCACTCCGCCGGCGGCGCCGCCGACGGCCCCGGCGAGCCCGTCCGCGAGTCCTCCGGAGACCGGCGAGCCCGCCGCGGTCGACGAGCGGCGCGCCGACGTCGGGGCCGAGTCGACCGGCGCCGAACCGCAGGCGGCGGCCGCCTCGCCCCTCACCACCGAGAGCGACCCGACCGCGCCCGCGGCCGGAGCCCAGGGGTGAAGGCGGCGATTCACGCGCTTCTGCGTCCACGGTGGCTGCTGACGGTCATGGCTTCACTGGCCTTCGCCTGCGTGCTGTTCGCCCACGGCCTGGTGAACGCGGAGTTCGGCGCGGACGGGAACGCGGCCCGGCCCCGCGGCGCGACGGCGGTCCCGCGGGACGTCCGGACGGGCGGGCCCATCATCGGCGCCGGCGCGAAGCGATGGCAGTCCCAGGTACCGGACCGGACGGTCATCCTCACCTTCGACGACGGCCCCGACCCGGAGTGGACGCCGCAGATCCTCGATGTGCTCGACCGGCACAAGGTCCACGGCTCGTTCTTCGTCGTCGGCTCCAAGGTGACCCAGCACCCCGGCATCGTGGAGCGCATGCACAGGTCGGGCCACGAGATCGGGCTGCACACGTTCACGCACTCCGACCTCGCCACGGTGCCGGGCTGGCGGTTCGGCATGGAGCTGTCGCAGAGCCAGCTCGCGCTCGCGGGAGCGACGGGCGTGACCAGCGCCCTCGCGCGGCCGCCCTACTCCTCCACGACGGACGCGGTCGACGACAGCCAATGGAGGGTGCTGCGGGGCCTCAGCGAGGAGGGGTACACCACGGTCCTCACCACGCTGGACTCCAAGGACTGGCAGCGTCCCCCGGTGAGCCGGATCGTCGCCAACTCCACTCCGGCCGGCCACCGCGGCGAGGTCATCCTGATGCACGACGCGGGCGGCGACCGGTCCCGCACCGTCGCCGCGCTGGACCGGCTGATCCCGCGGCTGCGCGCACAGGGCTACCGCTTCGCGACGACCGCGGAGGTCATCGGCGAGGCGCAGGCGAACCCGCCCGCCGCGCGCGACCAGCACTGGCGCGGCGTCCTCCTGGTCGGCATCGTCGGGGTCGCGGGCGTCATCGTCTCCGTCCTGGCCCTGATCCTGCTGCTGGTGGGGGCGCTGATGGTCGTGCGGCTGCTGCTCATGGTGGTGGTGGCCGGCCGGCACGCGCGCATCCGGCGTCCGGCGCGCTGGTCGTGGGGGCCGCCCGTGACCGGACCCGTGTCCGTGGTCGTCCCCGCCTACAACGAGCGAGAGTGCATCGCCGACACGGTCCGGTCCCTGGTCCGCGGCACCCATCCGGTCGAGGTGATCGTCGTGGACGACGGCTCCACGGACGGCACCGCCGACGTCGCCGAGTCGCTCGCCCTGCCGGGCGTGCGGGTGATCCGGAAACCGAACGGCGGCAAGCCCTCCGCCCTCAACGCCGGGATCGCCGCAGCCCGCTGCGACCTGGTCGTGATGATGGACGGCGACACCGTGTTCACCCGCGACACCGTGCGCAGGCTCGTCCAGCCGTTCGCCGACGGGCGGGTCGGCGCGGTGGCCGGCAACGCCAAGATCGCCAACCGGAACTCCATGCTCGGCCGGTGGCAGCACATCGAGTACGTCATCGGCACCAACATCGACCGCCGCGTGTACGACCTGCTGCACTGCATGCCGACCGTGCCGGGCGCGGTCGGAGCGTTCCGCCGGTCGGCCCTGCGCGAGGTGGGCGGGGTCAGCGACGACACCCTCGCCGAGGACACCGACCTGACCATCGAGCTCATCCGCGCCGGATGGCGGGTGGTGTGCGAGCCGTCCGCGGTCGCCTACACCGAGGCGCCCTCGACGATCGGCCAGTTGTGGCGGCAGCGGTACCGCTGGTCGTACGGGACGATGCAGGCGATGTGGAAGCACCGGCGCGCGGTGCTCGAACGCGGTCCGTCCGGCCGGTTCGGGCGCTGGGGCCTGGCGCATCTCGCGCTGTTCCAGGTGACGCTGCCGCTGCTCGCGCCGCTCGTGGACGTCCTGCTCGTCTACGGGATCCTGTTCCTCGACCCGGTCAAGACGGCCGCCGCGTGGGGGGCCGTCCTCGGCGTCCAGTTGGTGGGTGCGTGCTACGCCTTCCGCATGGACCGTGAGAAGGTGCGCGTCCTGTGGGCCCTGCCCGTCCAGCAGTTCGTCTACCGGCAGCTCATGTACGCGGTCCTCATCCAGTCGATCATCACCGCGGCCGGCGGCATCCGGCTCGGCTGGCACAAGCTGCAGCGCACCGGCGGCCTGGAAGCCCTCGTCAGCCAGAACCGCTCGTGACGCGGAGCAGGTCCGTTCCGCTCATCCTGGGCGGTGCCGTCCTGCTCGCCGTACCGGGCTGCCACGCTTCGGGCGGCGCGGACCCACCGGCTTCGCCGGGGGCTGACCGGGGCGCCAGGGTCCGCCTCGACCAGGTCGGTTTTCTTCCGGGCGAGTCCAAGCGGGCATATCTGATGACGGCGGCGGCGCAGGCCGGGGGGATTCGCTTCAAGGTCGAGAGCGCCGAGGGTCGGACCGTCCTCACCGGGGCCCCCGGACGGCGCACCGGCTCGTGGAACGCGGCCTTCCCGTCCGTCCGCCTCCTGGACCTCACCCGGCTGACGGAGCGGGGCACCTATCGCGTGGCGGTCAGCGGTCCGGGCGTGCGGGCGCACTCCCCCTGGTTCCGGGTCGGCCCGGCCGCGGAGGTGCTCGGGTCGCTGCTGCCCCGGCTGCTGCGGTTCTTCCAGGCCCAGCGGGACGGCGCCGACGTCGTCCCGGCCGTGCTCGGCCGTCGGCCGTCCCATCTCGCGGATCGGGCGGCCACCGTGTACCAGCCGCCGCGCCACCGCAATGGTGGGCTCGTCCCGGTGCCCGGCGCCGCCACCGTCGACGTGTCCGGCGGCTGGGCGGACGCGGGCGATTTCCTGAAGTTCACCGCCACCGCGTCCTACTCCACCGCCGTTCTCTACTACGCCTACCGTTCGGTGCCGTCCGAGCCAGGGCTGGCCGCCGAGGCCGACCACGGCCTGAAGTGGCTGGACAAAATGTGGGACGGGCGGACCGCCACCCTGTACGCGCAGGTCGGCACCGGTATCGGCGGTGCCGGGTACCTGTCCGACCACGATGTCTGGCGGCTGCCGGAAAGCGACGACATGCGGCGGGTCGGGCGAGGCGACCCCGAATACCTGCTGCGGTACCGTCCCGTCTTCCGCGCGGCCGCCCCCGGCGCGCCGATCAGCCCGAACCTCGCCGGCCGCGTCGCCGCCGCGTTCGCGCTCGCGGCGCAGACTCACGCCCGGGACGACACCGGGGCCGCCCACCGGGCACTGGAACGGGCGGCGGACATCTATGCCCGCGCGGACACCGCTCCCGGCAAGGGCCTCGTCACCGCTTTCCCGCACGAGTTCTACCCCGAGGAGTCCTGGGCGGACGACCTGGAGTTCGGGGCGGTTGAACTGGCGCGGGCGGCGCGAGCCCTCGGCGATCGCCGGGCCGACGGCTGGCTCCGCCAAGCGGCGCACTGGGCCGGCAGAGCCCTGGAATCGGACGGGCAGAGTCCATTGGGTGTCGGCGATGTCAGCGTGCCGGCCCACGCCGACCTGATCGAAGCCTTCGACCAGGGCGCCGCCGGTCTCGGCATCGGCCGGGACGAGCTGGTCGTGGACCTGAAGCACCGTCTCGGCGCCGCCGCCCGGAGGGCCGCCCGCGATCCGTTCGGGACGGGGGCGGATCCGGCGGTCTCCGACTCGGCCGCGACCAGCTTCGGCCTGGCGAGCACGGCCCTGCTCTACCGCCGGGTGAGCGGCGATACGTCCTACGACGCGCTCGGCACCGGGCAGCGCGGCTGGGCTCTCGGAGCGAACGCGTGGGGATCGTCGTTCGTCATCGGCGCCGGGACCACCTATCCGCGCTGCCCCCATCATCCGGTCGCCAACCTGACCGGGGGCGCCGTCCTCGAAGGCGCCGTCGTCAACGGCCCCAACGCCGCCACGGCCTTCGGGGACGCGGACGCACTCGACGGCATGCGGCCCTGCGCGGTTGCGGATTTCGCCCGGTACGACGGACACGGCATCCGGTACGCCGACCGGATCAGCGCCTGGCAGAACATCGAACCGGCGGACGACTACACCGCCGCGGCGATCCTCTCAACCGCCCTGGCAAACGCCCCTGATCGTGCCGACCTTCGCAGCACGAAGAGCGACCGCCTGCCCGGCGACAGACAAGTGCGTTCGAGACACGGAGCAGCCCTGATGCATGGCGTCGGTGCGGCTGTGCGACGTTCGGTGTCGGTTCGGTCGAGGGTGGCGGGGTGACTCGGGCAGCCCCCGTTCCGTTCCGCAGTCGCTCCAGTCCCGCCGTCAGACCAAGCCCCTACGCTCCCCGTATGACTCGGACCACGCCGCCACGGCCCGTCGACCTTGTCGCGGTTTTCCCTGAACTGTCTCGCTACGCGCGGACGGCAACACGGCTTCATCCCAGGCCCGGCTCACCGGGAGTACGGGAAAGCTCGATCGGCGGCCCCCTGTTGTGGCCGGCCGACGAGCCTTGGCCGATGTGTACGCAAGAGCACGACCCTTACGGGCCGGTCGAGCGGCTCGACCACGCACGCCGTCGTCGCAAGGTCCTCGCGGAAGCTTGGAGCCGGATTCCGCTCCGCTCCGGCGCGGACTTCACCCCGCAGCAGCGGGCGGAGCTGAACCGCCTGGATGGCGTCGAGCCGCCCCCGCCACCGGACGGGCCGACGCCCTTCCTGGCCTTCGCGCAACTGTACGCGCGCGACATCCCCGACCTGGCACCGCCACCGCACGCTGATCTGCTGCAGGTGCTGTGGTGTCCGTGGGACCACGACGAGTTGTCGTGCCCGGCGGTGATCCTGCGGTGGCGGCGGGCGGACGAGGTCACCGTCGCGCTCGATGCACAGCCCGAACCGGAACTGATGGAGTACGACACCTACCTGCCCGACCCGTGCGTCCTGTATCCGGAGCAGGTCGTCGAGTATCAGTACGCCGACTTTCTGCCCGCCGACCTGCACCGCAGGCTGAGAGAGTGGAGCCAGGAGACCGGCCACAGCTACCAGGACCTGTCGATCGCCTCCGGGATGAAGGTCGGCGGCTGGTCCTCCTGGCACCTCACCGACCCCTACCCCATGATCTGCGAGTGCGGCGCCGACCTTGAACTACTGCTGTGCGTCGACGGTTCCGAATGGGACGGCAACCGCACCTGGCAACCGGTCGAGGACATCGAGATCGAAGCGGCCGAGCAGTTCCACCGCCATCCCCATCTCAACAGCCCGACCGGCATCACGATCGGCCGGGGCTACGGCCTGTGGATTTTCACCTGCCCCGTTTCACACGACCACCCGCACCAGATGAGCATGCAATGACCGCGGTGACGGCCCGATCGGACAACGCGCTGCCCAGTCCGCTTTCTGCTGTCCGACGCCGTGCAGCCGGACGAAGAACTCGCCCGCCTCGGCCCTCGGCTGCGGATTCTGGCCGCCCGGGCCGCGCTCGCCGGTGACCGTCTACGGGCCCAATCCGACGGTCTTATGGCTGCCGTCCGTGGGCACCTAGGTTGGCATGGCACCCAGCCTTGGCTATGTGATCCTGTACGTTCGCGACCTTGCCGCCTCGATCGCCTTCTACCGGGACGTGGTGGGGCTCGCGTTCAAGTTCGAAGACGCGGGCTATGCGGAGTTCGCCACCGAGGCCACCAGGTTCGCGCTTTACGAGCAGCGTCGCGCCGACTGGCTGACCAACAGCCGGACCGCGCCCGGCCCGGCGGCCGAGGTCGTCTTCATGGTCGAGGACGTCGACGCCGAGGCTCGCCGGCTCCAGGAACGGGGAGCCGCCATCCTCAGCGGCCCCGCCGACCGGCCGTGGGGACACCGGACGCTGCACGTCGCGGACCCCGACGGCTTTGTCGTGGAGCTCGCGCAAGACATCCCGCGCCGTCGTCATCGGCGCTAGAACCGTCCACCGGACGGGACTTCTGGGAGGGCGTCGCGCAGTTCCTCGTGAACACCGAGGCCCCGGCCCTCGACGGGCGGCAGATGAGGGTCGGCCGGGCACGGCTCAATCAGTCAAGGTATCGCCGCATGGGGTCTGGGGACGCGGCAGTCTTTCGGACTGGAGGAGTTTCGCCAGGGCGTCGGCCGACGCGCTGCCGGGCTCGGGCTGGTAGACGATGATCGCCTGATCCTCGGCTCCGGCGATGGTAAGCGTCTGGCGGCTCAGGGTGAGGGGCCCCGCGTCGGGGTGATCGAACCGCTTGGTCTCGTTGCGGGACGGGCGTACGTCGTATCTCGTCCACAACGAGCGGAAGTGGTCATGATGCTGCAACTCGCTCACGAGGGCGGCGGTACGCGGGTCGCGTAGATCGGCCGTCGCCCGCAAGGCCGCGACCGTCTGTTCGGCGATGTCCGGCCAATCGGGGAACAAGCTGCGGGCGGCGGGGTCGAGGAAGACCTCGCGGACCAGGTTGCGGCCGGGTCGGTACATCGGAGCGAGCGCCACGGCCGCCTTGTTGGCCGCCAGCACGTCGAAACGGCGGTCGCGGACGTACGCCGGGGTGTCGCCCCATGAGTCCAGCAAATGCTGTATCTCGGCGCCGACTTCGCTCGGCCCGGGTGGTTCAGTCGGCAGGCAGGCCAGGGAGCGCAGGTGCCTGGCAGCGTCGAGGTCGAGGCGCAGCGCCTTGGTCAGCGCGTCCACGACTTGTGCGGACGGGTGCCGGTCCACGCCCTGTTCCAGTCTTGTCAGGTACTGGACGGAGATGCCGGCGAACTCTGCGAGTTCCTCGCGGCGGAGTCCGGTGACCCGGCGCCGGCCGTAGGAGGCAAGCCCTGCCTCGTCCGGCCGTACGCGGGCACGGCGCGCCTGGAGGAACTCCCCGAGGAGGTTGTGGCGAGTCATCGCCTGTTCAGGGTATCCCTGCCGGGGTGCTGGCTGGCGATGCCGCGCAGCGGCAGGGTCGGAGACCATGAAGACATGGTTCATCACCGGTGCCTCACGCGGCTTCGGACGCACCTGGACAGCGGCGGCCCTCGAACGCGGTGACCGGGTCGCCGCGACGGCACGCCGACTCGAAACGCTCACCGACCTGGCCGAGACCTACGGTGACCGCCTTCTGCCGATCGCGCTCGACGTGACCGACCGGGCGCAGGTTCTCGCCGCGGTGGACCACGCCGCAAAGACCTTCGACGGCCTGGACGTGGTCGTCAACAACGCCGGCTACGGCCTGTTCGGCATGATCGAGGAGGTTACCGAGGAGCAGGCCCGAGCCCAGATCGAGACCAATTTCTTCGGCTCGCTCTGGGTGGCCCAGGCCGTTCTGCCGATCATGCGGACGCAGGGCGGCGGGCACATCGTCCAGGTCTCCAGCATCGGCGGCATCGCCGCCTTCCCGACGCTTGGCCTCTACAACGCCTCCAAGTGGGCCCTTGAAGGGATGAGCGAAGCCCTGGCCCAGGAGGTCGGCCCGCTCGGTATCAAGGTGACGATCCTCGAGCCGGGCCCGTACGGCACCGACTGGGCCGGAGCGTCCGCGGCGCACACCGACCCGATCGCGGCCTATGAGCCGATCCGGCAGGCCCGCCGGGCCGGAGCCACCGCCCGCGCACCGCGCGACCCATCGGTCACCGCGGATGTCGTCCTCAACCTGGTCGACCTGCCAGAACCGCCGCTGCGCCTGTTCCTTGGCAGCTACCCCTACCCGATCGCCGAAAGCGTGTACCGGCAACGGCTCGCCACCTGGCACCAATGGCGCGAACTAGCCGAGACGGAGTGACCCATCCGGCCACATTCCCTGACGCCCGGATTAGACCTCAAGGTTGAGGGACCGCCGGGTGGCGTCGACGGCGTCTTGCAATTCTGCGTAGGCCGCGGGATCGTCGACGGCGGCTCCCGGCAATCGACCACACAAATGGGACAAATTGACTGCCGTGACCATAGATCAGGCGGATGCGTGAGGAGCTAGATCGCTTCACGCGCCCGCGAAATTCGTTCGCCCAAGCCGGGCGGTCTGAGGCAGCATGGGAGGGCAGCGGGTGGCGTGGAGGGCGGGTGGCCGTGCTGGGAGTACGAGGTGGCTCCAGGGGCGGCCGGTCGGCCCGGCAGCGAGCGGTCCTGCTGGCGCTGCGCTATTACTGCGGCGTACTGCGCCGTCAGTGGCGTATCTCGATTCCGGCGATGACATTACCGGCGCTCGGAAATACCTGTCTGTTCTACCTGACACCGCTGGTGGTGGCCGCCTTGGTGGGGCACCTGGCAGACGGTGGGGAAAGCGACCTCGGCGCACTCCTGCCCTACGTTCTCGGCTTCGCCGGCCTGATGCTGGCGGGCGAAGCCCTGTGGCGGGTGGGGCTGCATTTCCTCAACCGGACGAACGGCCGGGGCATCGAACGACTCGGCATCGTCGGCATGGACGAGTTGCTCGCCAAAGACGCCGCCTTTTTCCACGACAACTTCACCGGTTCGCTGACCAAACGAATACTCAGCTTCTCCGGCGGCTTCGAAAACTTCGCCGACACCCTCACTTTCGCGGTCGTGGCCAACGTGATCCCGTTGTCCTTCGCCTCGGTGATCCTGTGGCGCTACCATCCGCTGCTGGTCGTCGTCCTGCTGGGACTGATCGTCTTCACCGGCCTCATCGTCACCCCGCTCATCCGCCGCCGGCAGGTGCTGGTGGACCGGCGCGAGGCGGCCAAGGTGCGAGTGTCGGGCCACGTCGCCGACGTGCTCACCAACATGGAGACGGTCCGTGCGTTCGCCGCCGAACAGCGCGAGGCCGCCGAGTACCGCGGCCGGGTCGCCGAACATCACCACCTGGCATTGCGCTCCTGGGATTACGCCAACCTGCGGGTCGACACGATCGTCGCTCCGATGTCGGTTCTGACCAGCGCCCTGGGCCTCCTGGTAGCGGTGGCACTGCGCGGCGGACTCGGCGTGGAGGCCATCGTGGTGACGTTCTCCTACTACACCAACGCCACACGGATCATGTTCGAGTTCAACCAGATCTACCGGCGGCTGGAGAGCACGCTCACCGAGAGCGCGCAGTTCACCGAACTGCTCGCGATACCGCCGACCGTCGTGGACCCGCCCGACCCGCAGCCGCTGCGTCCCGTCGACGCCTCGGTCCGCTTCGAACGGGTGCTCTTCGCGCACGGCGACGGCCCGCCCCTGTTCGACAAGCTGGACCTGGAGATTCCCGGCGGCGCCAAGATCGGCCTGGTGGGCCGGTCCGGCGGCGGCAAGACCACCCTCACCCGGCTGCTGCTGCGCCTGATGGACGTCGATGGCGGCCGGATCCTCGTCGGCGGCCAGGACATCGCGCGCCTGCGCCAGAGCGACCTGCGCAACCTGATCGCGTACGTCCCGCAGGACCCCGCGATGTTCCACCGATCCGTGCGCGAGAACATCGCCTTCGCCCGGCCGGGCGCCACCGAGGCCGAGATCCTCCGGGCCGCGCGGGCGGCGCACGTCACCGAGTTCGTCGAGAGCCTCCCGGACGGGTTCGACACGCTGGTCGGCGAGCGAGGCGTCAAGCTCTCCGGCGGTCAGCGGCAACGCGTCGCCCTCGCCCGCGCCATCCTCCGAGACGCCCCGATCCTGCTACTGGACGAGGCGACGAGCGCGCTGGACTCCGAGAGCGAACTCCTCGTCCAAGAGGCCCTGTGGCACCTGATGCGCGACCGCACCGCACTGGTCGTCGCCCACCGCCTGAGCACCGTCGTCCGCATGGACCGCCTGGTCGTCCTCGACCGCGGCCGCATCCTCGAAGAGGGCGCCCACCACGAACTCCTCCAGGCCGACGGCCCATACGCCCGACTCTGGCACCACCAGTCCGGCGGCTTCCTCACCGAACAGACCATCCCGGACACCGCGGCCACCGCCCAGCACAACCGCAACTCCCAACCCACGACCGGCTAACCCGCCGCCAACACCCGCACGGATGACCCCGCCAACGCGAAGTAGGTGCAGCGCGCACTCGCGGTGGGGAGCGTGTGGAGTTGGTTAGCCGCGGGGGGTGCCTCGGCGGCCTCCTCGGTCGATGGCGCGTACCTGGCCGCCTCTGGAGACTACGAACGGGGTGGCCGCTCGGAGATGGCCGCGGGTGAGGCGTACCGCCTCCACATGGTCGCCGTTCTCGATCGCGCGGCTGATGCGCAGGTGGGCGTTGATCACTTCGCGGCGGAGCTTGAGCGCGGGGTAGTCGCCCTCGTCCACCGCCGACCGGGCCCAGGTGATCTCTTGCGCGCTCCAGAGGCTCTCCAGGATGCCGGCGAGCACGTCGAGGGTGCTGTTGCCCGCGGCGACCACGAGCTCCTCGTGGAACCTGGTCGCCATGGCGGTGAAGGCGACGCCGTCCTCGAGCTCCCCCTCGTCCGGGGTGCACAGCGACGCGAGCTTCCTGCCGATCGACACGTGGCTGCGACGCCGCGCCGCCTCTTCGGCGCAGAGCGGTTCGAGCATGTTCCGCGCCGTGGCGAGGTCCGCCAGGGGGATCTTGCGGGAATGCAGGAGGAGGCCCACGTGGTAGGCGGCGGAATCGTGCGTCGGATGCAGCACGACCATGCCGCCGCGCTTGCCCCGCCGGACCTTCACCAGTCCTTCCGTCTCGAGGATCCGGAACGCCTCGCGGAGGCTGGGCCTGCTGACCTGGAACTCTTCGAGCAGCACCGCCTCGGTCGGGAGCTCGGAGCCGTCGGTGAGGTCCCCGTCCAGGATGCGCGCGCGCAACTGCGCCGCGACGGCCTCGGCGACACTGAGGCTCGTCAGCGGGGGTGGCCCGCCGCTGATGCGGGGGACTTCGCGTTGCGGTGCCACTGTCCACGCTGCCTTTCGCCTGCGACTACCCGATCCGTGCAACATAAGATTGTAATCATTTACTCACCGCAGGCAAACGGGCGTTGCGGCGTCGGGTTGCCTCACCCTGTGATCCGGGGGTGGTTCAGAGTGTTTCGCCGCCGTCGATGGCTATCGTCTCGCCGGTGATGAAGCCGGCCTCCTCGCCGCTCAGGTACGCGACGAGCGAGGCTAGTTCCCCGGTCTCGCCGGCGCGGCCCGCGGGGACGCGGCGCAGCATCCTTTTGAGGCTCTCCTCGTTCTCGAACTGCGCCCTGCTCATCTCGGTCGGGAAGTGGCCCGCGGCGACGGCGTTCACCGTCACGCCGTACCTTCCCCACTCGCGCGCCAGGGACCGCGTGAGCTGCACGAGCCCGCCCTTCGCGGTGTCGTACGCCGTGGTGAAGGGCACGGTGCGGCGCACGACGTTCGAGACGACGTTCACCACGCGCCCGTACCGGCGTTCGATCATGCCGGGTCCGAAGGCGCGCAGCACCCGCACGGCTCCGGTGAGGTGCACGTCGAGCACCCCGGCCCACTCGTCGTCGCTCACCGGCTCGTCGAAGCCGGGGTGTCCGGTGACGCCCGGGAGCGGCACGAACGGCTTGTAGAGGAGCACACCGGCGTTGTTGACCACGATGTCCACGCGCCCGAACCGTGCCTCGGCCTCGGCTCGGGCGCGGTCGACCTGCTCGGACGAGGTGACGTCGACGGCCAGGCCGACGGCGTCGACGCCTTTTGCAGCGGCCAGTTCCGCCGTCTCGAGGACGTCGGCCTCGGTGCGCGCCAGCGCGACGATGCCGGTGCCCTGGGACGCCAGGTGCAGGCATATCGCGCGACCCAGGCCGCGGCTGGCGCCGGTGACGACGGCGACCCGTCCCGTGCCCGTCATGCCCGCCTCACCACAGGCCGCCTTCTTGGCGTACGACGAGCGCCCCGTGCAGTTCGCGCAGCCTGTTCGCGCGCTTGCCGCAGCGGAGCTGCATCGACTTCGCCCGGCGGAAGTGGTGGTGGAGGATGTGCTCCACGGTCGTGCCCACTCCCCCGTGCACCTGCGCTCCGGTGAGCGCGGCCCCGACGTACGACCTGCCCGCGGCGAAGAGCGCCGCGCCGGCGATCGCCGTCTCGTGGGCTCCGGGCTCCGCCCGCGTCAGCGCCTCGTCGGTCAGCAGGCGGGCGCCGTCCACGGCGATGGCCATCCGGGCCAGGTGATGGCGGACCGCCTGGAAGGCGCCGATTGGCCGGCCGAACTGGTGCCGCGTCTTGGCGTACTCGGTGCTCTGCGCGAGCACCTCCTCGGCTCCGCCGACCATGGCGCTCGCCCGCAGCAGGTTCGCCCGTGCCAGCGCGTACTCCGCGTCGGCGGCGGGCACGTCGTCCCGCAGCGCCGTGCTCGCGGGCAACTCGACCCCGTCCAGGTCGAGCAGGGACTCGCGCTCGTTGTCGACGCTGGGGACGGCGACGCCCCGCTCGCCCACGACCTCCGGCGGCAGCGTCGCCAGCAGCCAGCCGTCCGAGTCGGCCCGGGGCACCAGCAGCACCGCGGTGTCGGCCGCAGTGAGCCACTCCACGACCGCCGCGGATCCGGAGAGCAGGAACGCTCCGCCGGCGCGGGCCCGCGCGCGCACGGTCCGGTCCGGGGGTGCGACCGCCGCCGCGGGGCTCCCGCCGGCGATGCGCGCCATCAGGTCGTCGGCCTGCTCGTCCGGCCCCAGCGAGGCGAGCAGCGTTCCGGTCCGCATGGTCTGCAGCAGCGGCGAGGCGTACGCCGCGCGGCCGATCTCACGGGCCGCCATCGCCGCCTCGGCGAGGCTGCCGTCGCCGCCGCCGACCCTCTCGGGGAGGTTCACGGCCGTCCAGCCGAGGCCGGTCATCTGCTTCCAGCGGGCCTGCTCGTAGCCGTCCTCTGACTCCTCCTGCTCGTTGAGGTAGGAGTTGTCCGCGAAGCCGGACAGGAAGGACCGCGCGGTCGAGGCGAGTTCGGCCTCGTCCGGGGTGAGCATGTCGTCGGTCATCGCGGCAACCCCAGGCTCTGTGTGGCGATGATGTCGAGCTGGATCTCGTTGGCGCCGCCGCCGAACCGCCATACCGGCGACGACTGGAGGCCGTGTTCGAGATGGCCGTGCGCCGGGGCGTGCTCGGAACCGTGGGCGATCGTCCCGCGCTCGCCGATCAGGTCGAGCCCGGTGTCGCAGATGCGCTGCCTGAGCTCGCCCCACCAGATCTTGTTGGCCGACGCCTCGGCCTGCGGCACGCGGCCCTCGGCGAGGATCCGGGCCCCCCGCAGGGCGAACAGCCGGCAGATCTCGACGTCGACGGCGAGTTCGCCCATCGCCACCTGCAGCGCGTGGGCCTCGGGCGTGTCGCCGTCCAGCAGGCCGCTTTCCTCGGCCCAGCCGCGGAGCTGGCGCAGCTCCCAGCGCGGTTCGTTGTGGAAGAACATCCGCTCGAAGTTGAGTACGCACACGACGACGGCCCAGCCCTCGTTCTCCTCGCCGATCCGCCAGTCCTCGTGCACGCGGACGTCGTCGAGGAACACCGCGTTGGTGCGCTCCCCGCCCTGCGTGAGGATCGGCTGGATCGTGATGCCCGGCGCGTCCATCGGGAGGACGAACAGGGTGATCCCCCGGTGCCTGTCCTCCTGCGCTCCGGTGCGGGCGGCCAGCCACAGGTGGGTGGCGACGGACGCCCCGGTCGTCCAGATCTTCTGGCCGTTGATGACGTACTCGTCGCCGTCCTTCACGGCCCGCGTGCGCAGCGACCCGAGATCGCTGCCCGCGTCGGGCTCGCTGTAGCCGATCGCGAACTCGCGCTCGGCCGCCAGAATCGGGGGGAGGAGCTCCCGCTTCTGCTTCTCGTCGCCCATCAGCGCGATCGTGGGGCCGATCGAGTTCAGCGTGAGCAGGCCGTTGGGCAGCCGGCGGTCGTAGAGCTCCTCGCAGAACAGCCACTGCTCGATCCACCCGAGCCCGCGGCCGCCGTACTCCGCCGGCCAGGAGACGCCCAGCCACCCGTCGGCGGCCAGCCGTTTCAGGAAACGGCGGCCGTTCTCCCGGGGCTGCATCGGATCCTCGATGTTCTCCGCGCGGGTCGCCTCGACGAGCTCCGGGTCGAGGCCGTCGAGGTAAGCGCGCAACTCCGCCAGGAAGTCCAGGTGCTCGGGGCCCACCACTTCTCGCATGCAGGAGAGGCTAAGGCGCGGTCCGAGTCTTAGTCAACCGAATGGTCGGTTAAGCGACGCTGCCGCCACTGCATCCCGCAAACCTCCGACTCGGCGGTCACAGCCTGGTTGCGCACCCGGTTCGCGATTCGGCGCGAAAGCTCGGCGCCTCGCGGGCCACGCGGTGAGCCGCCGACCGGTCACACGCGTGAGCCCACCACCTGCAAAGACTTGTCAACCAACTAATCGGTTGGATATACAGGGGATTGTCGGTGGCGGCGGCGGAGGCGGGGTGGCTTGTGATCGCGGAACCGCAGGTCGTCGTCAGCATCGACGGCGCGGTGGCGGAGCTGCTCCTCAACCGGCCGCGCAGGCTGAACGCGATCACCGAAGAGATGCTGCTGGCCATCGAGGACGGCATCGACCTCATCGAGGCGCGGCGGTCGGTCAGGGCCCTCGTCGTCCGCGGCGAAGGCCGCGCCTTCTGCGCCGGCGCCGACCTGGCGGCGGCCGGGTCCCGGCTCGACGCCGCCGGTGGACTCGCGGGGCACGCCGCGATCTGGCGACGCGTCCTCCAGCGGCTCGAATCGTCGCCCGTCCCCTCCATCGCGGCCGTGCACGGCGTCGCGGTGGCCGGCGGCCTCGAGCTGACGCTGGCGTGCGACATGGTCGCCATGGCCGCTGACGCGAGGATCGGCGACGGCCACGCGAAGTGGGGCCTGGTCCCCTCCGGAGGAGCGACCCAGCGGCTGCCCCGGACCACCGGGAAGCGGCACGCCTCGTGGCTGCTCTTCAGCGGCGAGCTCGTCGACGCCAGGGAGGCGCTGGCCATCGGCCTCGTGAACGCCGTCGTCCCTCCGGAAGAGCTGCTCGACCACGCACGGGGCATGGCCCGCACGATCGCCCGCCGGAGCCCGGCGGCCGTCGCGTCCATGAAGCGGGCGGTACGGGACGGGCTCGACGGGGCCGGCCTCGACGCGGGGCTCGAACTGGAAGCCCGGCTTCTGCAAGAGCACCGGCACCGGCCCGACATGAAGATCGGACAGACCGCGTTCACCTCCCGCTCGGATCCCCGCTTCCCCGACCGCTGACACCTTCCAGCCCGCACCAGGACCCCGCACGCACCAAGACCCCGCACGCACCAAGACATGGACCGCGCCCGAGCGCCGGGGCCGCGCGGCACCGGCCTCGGCACCGACATTGAGGAACGACCGTGCAAGAAGCGAACTTTCCCCGGCTGCTGATCCCCGTCGTCGAGCGCCAGCCCGACCGCCTCGCGGTGATCGGGGCGTACGACGGCGGCTACCGGGCCACCTACGCGGAGCACCTCGACCGGGTCCTGCGGCTCAAGGCGGCCTTCGGGCGCGAGCTCTCGCTCGCCAAGGACGACCGCTTCGCCGTCCTCGCCGGCAACAGCCACCGCTACCTCGAACTCTGGCACGCGGCGCTGTTCGGCGCCGGGGTGATCAACCCGCTGAACCCCCGGCTGGCCGCGGCGGAGCTGGAGTTCATCCTGCGGGACTCGCGCACGCGGGTCATCTTCGCCGACAGCGAGCACGCACCGGTGGCGGACCGCCTCCGGTCGACCACCGGCATCGAGAAGGTCGTCCTGCTCGACGACGGCGACCTCCCGCACGACATGCGCTACGAGGACCTCCTCTCCGCGCACGCCCCGGCGGCCGCGGACGAGCCGGACGAGGACGACGTGGTCGTGCTCATGTACACCGGCGGCACGACCGGGACCCCCAAGGGGGTGCTCCTCCAGCAGCGGGCCCAGGTCTCGACGATCTACCACATGGACTTCATGTACCGGTACTTCAGCCACGACGACGTGTGCCTACTCAACACCCCGATGTTCCACGTCGCCGGCTGCCTGGGGACCATGGGCACCCCGGCGGCGGGGAACGTGGCCCTCATCCAGAGGTCGTTCGACCCGGCGAGCACCATCGCCGCGGTGGAGGAGCACGAGGTCACCCTCCTCGGCCTCGTCCCCACCATGCTGTCCATGCTGCTCGCCCACCCGGACTTCACGCCCGAGAAGTTCCGCACCGTGCGCGGCGTCGCCTACGGCGGGTCCCCGATGCCCGAGGCGCTGATCCGGCGGGTGCTTGAGGTCTTCCCGGGCGCGGAGCTCTTCCAGGTGTACGGGATGACGGAGATGGCGGCCGTCCTGACGTGCCTGCGCACCGCGGACCACCGCGGGGAGCGCGCGCGGTCCGCCGGGCGGGCGCTTCCGGGCGTGCGCGTCGAGGTGCGCGACCCCGAGTCGGGGCGCCCGGTGCCGCGGGGCGGGGTCGGCGAGGTGGTCGCCCGCTCCGGCAGCGCGATGCTCGGCTACTGGGAGCGGCCGGAGGAGACCGGCCGCGCGTTCCGGGACGGCTGGTACCGCACCGGCGACATGGGCTACCTGGACGACGACGGCTACCTGTTCCTCACCGACCGGCTCAAGGACATGATCATCTCCGGTGGCGAGAACGTGTACTCGACGGAGGTCGAGAACGTCCTGGCGAGCCATCCCGCCGTGCAGCAGGTGGCCGTGATCGGCGTCCCGTCGGAGGCGTGGGGGGAGGCGGTCCACGCCGTGGTGGTCGTACGGGACGGCCACGAGGTGACCGAGGAGGAGCTGATCGGGCACGCGCGCGAGCGGCTGGCCGGGTACAAGGTGCCCAAGACCGTGGAGCTGCGCGCCGAGCCGCTGCCGATGTCGGCGGCGCTCAAGGTGCTCAAGCGCGAGCTGCGCGAGGAGTACCGGGCCGAGGAGCGGTCCGCGCAGAAGTGAGAAGCGTGGCCCCGGGCTCTGCCCGGGGCCACGTTCCGTGGGCCGCTTCGTCAGGTGAGGTTGTGCTCGTACTCGGGGACGACGAAGGAGCCGGGCTTGCGGATGTCCCCCTCGATCGTCTTCCCGTCGACGTACGGCGCGTCGGAGTAGAACTGCTTCGACCACCGCCGGAACCGCCCGTAGTACAGGTCCTCGCCGCCGGCGAACGGGGGGTGCTCCACGTAGCGCTGGTTCTCCCAGATCGCGAAGTCCCGGCGGATCTGGACGTTCTGGAACTCGATCATCTTCTTCGCCCGGCCCGTCGGCTCGTCCGAGTCGCTGCCCGGCTCGCGGGTCACCGAGATCGTGCAGAAGATCTGGGAGTGCTCCCTGTCGACGGGGGTCGTCGCGGTCAGCTGGTTGTTGACCATGTCGTCGATGTGGAACCGGGCGTTGGACAGGCCGAGTCCCCATGCCTCCGTCTCCGTCTCGCCGTCGACCGGGCCGTTCGGCGTCAGCCAGGTGGCGGGGCGCCCGTACCCGAACCAGTAGCCGATGCGGGTGTGCAGGTAGTGCTTCTCCTCCTTCCAGAGGAGCGGCCGGCCGGGCTGGCCCGCGCCGTGCACGACGGGGAAGTGGAAGTAGTCGGGGGTGTTCTCGACCGGCGACTGCACGACGATCCGGCGGATGCCGACGTGGTCGGCGCCGTAGGGGTAGATCGGGTAGTTGTTCACCTGGTCGCCGAACTCCGGGATGCCCGGCCACTCCCAGAACGGCTCGCGGCCGAACGCGTCGTACCAGGTCAGGATGATCCCCTGCACCTCGCGCGTCCGCCGGCGGCCGAGCCCGACCCGGCGGGTCGCCGCGGGCGCGTAGGGGATCTCGTGCAGCTCGCCGTCGGCGGTGAACCGCCAGTCGTGGAACGGGCAGGCGATGCACTCCCCGCGGACCGTGCCGCCGTGGCCCAGGTGGGCGCCCAGGTGCGGGCAGTGCGCGTCGAGCAGCGAGACCTCGCCGCCCTCGGTGCGGAAGAGGACGAGGTCCTCGTCGAAGTACTTCACCGGACGCACGTCGCCCGGCGCCAGCTCCTCGGAGTACCCGATCTGGTACCACCCGGTCGGGAAGACGTCGTAGGGCCAATCCTTCATCAGCAGGCTCCGATCGCGTTGATACCAACTAACTGGTTGGTTAAGTGAAACAAGCAGGGAGGCGGCGAGTCAAGCGGGACCGCGCTCAGTCCCAGGGGTCGGGCAGACCGGGCGCCGGCTCCGGCCGCTCGGGGCCGGGCACGCGGGCGACGTGCTCGAGCAGCCCGAAGCCGGTCCTCCCGGCCCGCACGAAGTCGAACGGCGTGTACCCGACCCTGACCCACGTGTCCGAGCCGCCGCCGGGCCGCAGGAACGCCACGTGCTGGTAGCCCTCCGAATGCCGCGGCGCACCGGTGACCACGGTCGCCGCTCCCAGCTCACACGTGACGTCCCATGGGACGCCGCGCTCCGGGCCCGACACGCGGATCTCTCGGACGTCCAGCCGCTTCATCGCGTTGTGGAGCTGGAGCGCCGCCAGCCGCCCGTCGGCCGCCGCCTCGGTGCGGGCGGCGTAGAGGCCGGAGTCGTCCTGGAACACCGCGTGGACGCGCGATCCGGCACGGACGGCGGTGCTCGCGAACGGGCTCCGGCTCGACCACGCCTGGCCTGAGACCCGGTGGATCACACTGCCCACCGCGAGGGTGCCGGTGAGGCGGTGGGCCTGGGCGGTCACCGCCATTCCCCCTCCGGTCGCGTCCCCGAGCCGGGCCGGCGGCGCCAGCGGCGCCAGCGCGACGTCGAGAAGCAGGGGGATCCGGCCCGCCCGCCGGGGCCGCTCAGTCCCGCCCAGTTCCAAGGGCTCACCCGCTTCCCGGGCGCCGACCGCGATCCGCAGCGCGGAGCGGCCGGCGGCCTCCGCGGACGACAGGTCGAAGTCGTGCCGGCCGCCGGCCGGTCCCGTTTCGGAACACAGGGACTGGCCGGAGTCCAGGAAGGCCACCACCCGGGCCGTCCGGGTCCGCCCCTCCCCGCGGACGGACACCGAGATCACCGCGCCCGGATCCGCGCACACGAACACCCAGTCGCGATGGGGGGCGGCGGTCTCCGGTTCTGCGGGCGGGGCATCATGCAGCATGCGGGCCAGGTTACCAACTAACCGGTTGGCTGGCTACAATGCTCCGGAGCCGCACCACCCGCCGGGGCGGCGGCCGCCCGAGGAGGAGGGACCACGCCATGGGCATCTCACTCAGCCCCGAGGAACTCCAGGAGCTGTTCGGCACGCACGGCGAAGCCGTCCTGGCCACGACGGCTCCGAGCGGGGCCCCGCTGCCGCTGCCCGTCTGGTACGTCGTGCTGCGCGGCGAGATCTACGTCAGGACGCCGAGCCGCGCCAAGAGGCTGCGGCACATCGCGAAGGACCCGACCGTCGGCTTCCTCGTACACGACGGCGTGCGGTGGAGCGAGCTCCGGGGGGTGCTGCACACGGCGAACGCGGAGATCGTCTCCGACGCGGGCACGGTGGCCGAGGTCGAGCGGGCGCTGGCCGAGCGGTTCGCCGAAAGGCTGCCGCCGCCGCTCCCCGGTCCGGTGGCCGAGCGGTACGACGACTCGGTGGTCCTGCGCGTGGTGCCGCTGCGGGAGCCGGTCTCCTGGGACAACCGCAAGATCAGGGTCTAGGCCCCGGACGGGGCCCCGAGCGCGAGGGCCCGGCGCCGCACGGCGGCCGGATCGGTGCCGATCACCGACACCACCGGCACCGTGACGCCGGCGTCGGTGTACGCCGCGATCCCGGCCCGGACGTCCTCCTCGGTGCCGGTGAGGAACAGCTCGTCGATCACCGCGTCCGGCACGGCGGCCACGGCGGCGCGCCGGTCGCCCGCCCGCCAGGCCCGCCACATCGCCTCCAGCGCGGGCCCGCGGCCGAGCCAGCGGTGGTAGGCGCCGTAGACGCCGGTGCTCAGGTAGGCCGCCACGAGCGGCCGCGCCAGGTCGCGGGCCGCGCCGGCGTCCTCGGCGCAGACGGTGAAGAGACGCCCCACGACCTCGGCCCCGGGGTTCGCGTCGAGCACGAAGGGGAGCACGGTGCGCACGTCGTCGGCGCTCAGCCAGTTGAGGATCACGCCGTCGCCCTCCGCGCCGGCCAGCCGCAGCATCCGCTCCCGGAGCGCGGCGACCAGGATCCGGGGCCGGTGCGGTGGCGTCCGCCCCAGGCGGAACCCGTCGATGCGGATGGTGTCCGATGCGAACGTGACCCGCTCGCCCTCGAAGGCCCGCCGCAGGAACCGGATCGTGTCGCGCATCCTGCTGTAGGGCCGCTCGAACTCCGCGCCGTGCCACCGGGTGACCATGTTCTCGCTCGAGGTGCCGATGCCGAGGCGGATCGGCGCGGCGCTCAGCTCGGCGAGGCCGAGCGCCTGCATCGCCAGCAGCGCGGGGCTGCGGCTGAAGACGCCGGCGATGGACGTCCCGACCCGGAGCCCGGGCCGGGACAGGGCCGCCACCGTCAGCGGGGCGAACGCGTCCGCGGCGGTCAGCTCGCTCGTCCAGACGTCGGTGTACCCTGCCGCGGCCGCGTCCGCCAGGATGCCGGGCAGCTCGCCGAGGGGCTCCTCGCCGATCGGGAGGGTGAGCCCGATCCGCCTCGTTCCGGCTTCCACCCGCTCAGTCCCCCGCCCAGCGCGGCGCCCGCCGCTCGGCGAAGGCGCGGGGGCCCTCGGCCGAGTCCGGGTGCCGCCAGTGATCCATGATCGCCTGCCAGCCCTCCTCCATCGACGTCCGCAGGAGCTTCGCCTCCAGTGACCGCAGCGCCTTGCGGGTGGCCGCGACGGCCGCAGGGGAGTTCGCCGCCACCAGGGCGGCCAGCTCGCGTGCGCGCGGGAGCAGGTCCGCGTCGGGGACGACCTCGCTGACCAGGTCGCACGCCAGCGCCCCGGCGGCGTCCAGCCGCTCGCCCCGGCCGAGGAGGGCCAGGCGCAGCAGTCGCGGGACGGGAACGCGGAGTGCCAGGGAGACCGGCTCGAGCGCGCTCACCTGCCCCACCGAGACGTGCGGGTCGACGAACGCCGCGGACTCGGCAGCGATCACGATGTCCGCGTCCGCCACGAAGTGGAGGCCGCCTCCGGCGCAGATCCCGTTGACGGCCGCGATCACCGGCACGTCCAGGTGCGGTCCGGGCAGGAACGCCAGCTCGTCGTCCACGCCGGCTCCCCGCGGGCTGCGCTCGCCCTCCAGGTCGCCGACGTCCGCCCCGGAGCAGAACGCGCGCCCGGTCCCGGTGAGGACCACGGCGCGGACCGTCCGGTCCCGCGCGGTGCCGCGCCACAGCTCGGTCAGCTCACCGGTCATCGCCCGGTCGAACGCGTTCATCCGGTCCGGGCGGTTCAGTGCCACGTGCAGGACGGGCCCGTCGGCGTGCACCGCGATGGTCTCGTAGCTCATTGTCGTGCCCCTTCAGCGGTTCCGCGGCAGCCCCAGCACGCGCTCGCCGATGATGTCGCGCTGGATCTCCGACGTCCCGCCGTAGATCGTGGCGCCGAGCGACTCGATGCGGTCCTCGATCAGCTGCGGGTCGGTGAGCCCGGCGGGGCCCGCCGCCTCCATCGCGAAGCGCGTGGCCCGCTGCGCGGTCTCCGACCCGAACGCCTTGAGGACGAGGAACTCCGGGGCCTCCCGGCCGGCCATCCGCTCGAAGACGGTGCGGAGCCCGGTGAACCGGATCGCCTCGGAGTCGGCCAGGAGGCGGCCGAGCCCGGTGAGCTGCTCGTCGTCGAGCGCGCCGCTCCGGAGCAGGGGGTCCACGGCCTGCTCGATCTCCAGCCAGTTGCCGACCCAGATCATGTCGCGCTCGTGCTCCAGGCTCTCCGACGCGACGCGCCAGCCCTCGTTGAGCGGACCGAGGAGGTTCTCGGCCGGGATCCGGACCTCGTCCAGGAACACCTCGCAGAACGCGTCGACCGATTCGGCCGCCCGGGGGATCGGCCGGATGTCGACGCCCGGGGAGTGGAGGTCGAGGATGAGGCACGAGATGCCCGCGTGCCTGCGGGCGTCGGGGTCGGTCCGCGCGTAGAGCGTGGCCCAGCGGGACTGGTGGGCCTGGGTCGTCCAGATCTTGGCGCCCGTGACGACGAAGTCCGCGCCCTCCCGCCGCGCCTGGGTCCGCATGGAGGCCAGGTCCGAGCCGGAGCCCGGCTCGGACATGCCGAGCGCCCACCATTCGTCGCCGCGCAGCACGGGCCGCAGGAGCCGGTCCCGCTGCTGCGGCGTGCCGAATCGGCGCAGGCCCGGCGCGACCACGCCGACGCCCTGGACGTTGTGGATCCGCGGGACCCGGCGGCGGGCGCCCTCGATCCGCACCGAGAGCGCGTCGCCCGGCGCGAGCGAGCGGCCGCCGAGGCCCGGCTCCCAGTCCGGCACCAGCCAGCCCGCTTCGAACTGGGCGACCTGGAAGTCGGTGCGGAGCCGGTCGTCATGCCGGTAGTGGTCGACGCGCTCGGCGTAGTCGCCGGGCAGCACGCCGGCGAGGAAGTCGGCGTACTCGGCCAGGACGTCGCTCATGCGGGCACCCCCCGCCGCGCCACCGCGGCCCGCCGGTAGCAGACGGCGGCCGAGCCGAGGAACGGCGCGGTCTGCTGGGCCCGCCGGAAGAACAGGTGCGCGTCCGACTCGAAGGTCATCCCCATCGCGCCGAGCACCTGCACGAGAGCGCGGGAGGCGTCGACCGCCGCCTCCGAAGCCGCCGCCTTCGCCAGCAGCGACAACTCGGTCCCCGAGGACGCGGACGGTCCCGCGAGGGCGACGGCCGCCGCGCGGGTGAGCGAGCGTGCGCGCTCCACCGCGATGTACACGTCGGCGAGCCGGTGCTTCACCGCCTGGAACGCGCCGATCTTCCTGCCGAACTGCTCGCGGTCGAGCGCGTGGCGCACGGCCCGGTCCAGCGCGCCCGCCGCCGTGCCGGTCAGGTCCGCCGCGACGGCCGTGCGCGCGGGCGCCAGCACCGCGTCGAGCGCCCGCGGGTCGTCCGCGTGCGACAGCGGCGGCGCCTCCCCCGCGTCGAAGACGGCCACGGGCCGGCTCGGGTCCACGTGCCGGTGGTCCTCGGCCGGTCCGAGGTGCGCGGTATCGAACTGCGCGACGGTCACCCCCCGCTCGCGCGGCACCACGACGGTGAGCCGCTCGGCGAGGACGCCGTCGAGGACGACCAGGCGCCCGGCGACGGGGCCGTCCGCCACCGCGAGCGCGGCCGGACGCGCGGGCTCCAGCGGAAGCACCCCGGCCCGCGACAGCGTCTGCAGCGACATCACCGTGGCCAGCAGCGGCGCGGGGACGAGCACCTCCGCCGCGGCCTCGAGCAGCGCGGCCGTGTCCACGAGCGTGCCGAGGCCGCCCGCGGACTCGGGCAGTCCGATGGACGGGTACTCGGCGCCGGACACCGCGGCCCAGGCGCCCTCGGGCTGCGATCCGGCGTCGAAGCACCCGCGGACGGCCTCCAGGGGGAACCCGCCCGCGAGGTGGCGGCGCACCGTCTCGGCCAGCTCACGGCGCTCGTCGGTGAGGACCAGGTCGCGCCAGGAGTCGAGCGTGCTCCCCGACCACCGCTCCTCCGCCGCCGCCGGGCTCATGGACGCACCCCGGTGGACGCGCCGGACCGGTCGCGGCGTCCGCGCGCGAGCCGCTCGGCCAGTGCGTCCATGGCGGCGTGGGTGTCCGGATGGTCGAACAGCACGAGGTGGCTCGCGTACTCGGCCTGCAGCTGGTCCGTCATGCCGCCGGCGAACGAGGCGCGGAGCAGCCGCTTCGCGGCCAGGACGCCGAGCGGCGGCATGGCGGCGATCCGGGCCGCCAGCTCCATGGCGCGCTCCAGCAGCTCCTCGTCGGGCACCACCTGGGAGACCAGCTTCAGCTCGCGCGCCTCGGACGCGTCCAGCAGGCGCCCGGTGAACAGCAGCTCCGCGGCGGCCGACAGGCCGACGATGCGCGGGAGCAGCAGGCTGATGCCGAGCTCGGGCGAGAGCCCGATCGGGGCGAACCCGGCGCCGAGCCGCGCCGAGGCCCCGGCGATGAGCACGTCGTGGAGCAGCGCCACGCCGAAGCCGCCGCCGACGGCGGGTCCGTTGACCGCCGCGATCGTCGGCTTCTCCAGGGCCCACATCCGCTCCGTCCAGCGCCCGGCGTTCCCGAGCCGGTCGGCGCTCCGCTGCCGCTCGGTGAGCGGCGGCAGGCCCGTCTCGCCTCCGATGCGGTTCCCGGACAGCAGCTCGCGGGCGGGCGGCCGCGCGCCGCCCGCCAGCTCCGCTGCGTCGGCGCCCACGCAGAAGCTGTCGCCGGCACCGGTCGTGACGACCACGTGGACGTCGTCGTCGTCCGCCGCCTCGCCGAAGGCCGCCGCGAGGTCGCGGAGGACCGTCCCGCCGATGGCGTTGTGGCGGTGCGGGCGGTTCAGCCGCACCAGCATCACGTGGCCGTGCCGCTCGACGAGCACGTCCCCGTCCGGCGCCGTCATGCCGAGGCCCCCTCGGGCCGGCGGTCGTGGCGGCTCGCGACGAGCCCGAGCCCGGGAAGGTCCCACATGGCGCCGGTGACGCCCTCGTCCCGCAGGACGTGCTTCATCACGCGGCTCAGCGCGTTCACCGGGAGCTCGGCCCGGACGTCGACGTACCGGGGCACGGCGAAGTACGGGACCTCCCAGCGGAGGAACTCGAAGAAGCCCTCGGGCGTCAGCTCCGCGCCCTCCTCCAGGACGATGCTCGCCTTGATCTCCTCGTCGCCCACGGCCGCCGGGACTCCGGACACGGCGACGTCCTTGACGGCGGGGTGCCGCCGGATGGTGTTCTCCAGGGCCAGCGCGGAGACGTTCTCGCCGCGGCGGCGCAGGACGTCCTTCTTCCGGTCCACGAAAGTCAAACAGCCGTTGGCGTCCATGCGCCCGTGGTCGCCCGTGTGGTGCCAGAGGTTGCGCCAGGTCTCGGTGGTGATCTCGGGCTTGTTCCAGTAGCCCGCGTACATCGCGTTGGGCACCTTGGGCCGGACGACGATCTCCCCGGCCTCGCCGAGCGGCACCTCGTCGTCGGCGTCGTCAACGATGCGCACCTCCAGGAGCGGCGAGACGAGTCCGGACGTCGCCCGGTCCCGGAAGCCGCCGGGCGCGCTGTTGGTGATCGGCACGCACTCGGTCTGCCCGTAGCCCTCGGACATCACGGGTGTGCCGAAGCGCTCCTCGAAGGCCCGCTGCTCGGGCTCCCCCAGCGGGACCCACACCGCGAGACGGAACCGGTGGGCGGCGTCGCCGGGCCCCGGCGGCTGCGCCAGCAGCATGTGGGCCATCGGCCCGACCCCCACGAGCATGGTGGCGCCGTCGGCCGCCGCCTCGGCGATGAACGTCGAGGCGTGGAACTCCGGTGCGATGCTGATGGTCGCGTCGTTCACCAGCGCCGACATGAACGCGACCATCTGCCCGCTGGTGTGGAACATCGGGAAGCCGGTGAACATCCGGTCCCCCGGGACGACCCATCCCCGCAACCCGTAGGCCCTCCCGACCGCCACGTAGTAGCCGGAGCCGAGCATGCAGCCCTTCGCGGCGGCGGTCGTGCCCGACGTGTACATGATCGCGAGCAGGTCGCCCGGCGCGGACGCGTGCTCCGCCCTGCCGCGTCCGGACAGCAGCTCGCCGTACGGCAGCGTCCCCGCCTGCGGCTCGTCCACCAGCACGGTGTGCCGGATGCGCGTCGCGCCGAGCAGACCGCGCGCGGCGTCGTAGCCGCCCTCGTCCGTCACCAGGACCGACGCGCCGCAGTCGTTGAGCTGGTAGGTGAGGAAGTCGCCCTTCAGGTAGTAGTTGAGCGGCACCTGGACCACGCCGGCCTTGGCGGCGGCCAGCATGATCTCGACGGTCTCGACGCAGTTGGGCAGGAGGGTGGCGACCATGTCCCCCGGGCCGATGCCCAGCCGGGAGAAGCCCGCCGCCAGCCGGTCGGTGCGGTCGTCGAGCTCGGCGAAGGTGAGCCATCCCGAGCCGCAGCGGACGAACGGGCCGTCCGGGTCCGCTTCGAGCCGCCGCCGGAACTCCGCGTCGACCGTCGTCTGCGTCAAGGCCGCCGCGCCGTAGTCGTCCACGGTCACTCCCTGGTCTCTGGCCCGACCGCTCACCGGCGCGAGCTCCTGTCGATGGTCAGCCCCAAGTCCTGGAAGTCCAGCGTGCGGGGCGCGTTCCAGGCCTCGCGGAGCTTGTGCTTCTGGACGCGGCCCATGGCGTTGACGGGCAGCTCGTCCATCACCTCGACGTACCGCGGCACGGCGTAGTACGGGAGGTTCTCGCGGAAGTACTCGAACAGCTCCTCCGGAGCCGGGTCGGCGCCCGGCTCGAACACCAGGCACGCCTTGATCTCGTCCTCGGACAGCTCCGACGGCGCCGCGTGGACCGCCGCCTGGGCGATGCCGGGGTGCCGGACGATCGCCGCCTCCAGCTCGACCGAGGACACGTTCTCCCCCCGCCGGCGCAGGGCGTCCTTCTTCCGGTCGACGAAGTGGAGCGTGCCCTCCTCGTCGAAACCGCCGAGGTCGCCCGTGTGGTGCCACAGGTTCCGCCAGGCGTCCATCGTGGCGGCCTCGTTGCGCCAGTAGCCGGAGAAGATCGAGTACGGTTCGAGCGGCCGGACGACGATCTCCCCCACCTCGCCGGCCGGCAGCACGTTGTCGCCGTCGTCGACGACCTGGACGTCCAGCCAGGGCAGCGCCTTGCCGCAGCTGGGGCGGTCCCGGCCCTCCCGGACGCCGTCCATCGTGGCGGGCAGGACCTCGGTCTGGCCGT
The DNA here is from genome assembly GCF_004348575.1 of Actinomadura sp. 7K534. Lineage (NCBI taxonomy): Bacteria > Bacillati > Actinomycetota > Actinomycetes > Streptosporangiales > Thermomonosporaceae > Actinomadura > Actinomadura sp. 7K534. The sequence continues at coordinate 23,974 of NZ_SMKB01000010.1, read as the reverse complement.
AGCCCTCGGCAAGCACGTGCACGCCGAACCGGCGTTCGAATTCGTGCTGGGGCCCGGGCGCCATCGGGATGAAGACGGCCCGCTCCAGCTCGTGGTCCCGGTCCTCGTCACTGGGGGGTGTGGCCAAGAGCGCCGCTCCGATGGCCCCGACGGCCCACAGCTGGGTGGCGCCGACCTCCCGGGCGCGGGCGATCAGGGTCGAGGCGCGGAACTCGGGCTCGAAGGCCACCCGGCACCCCGCCACGAGCGCGTCCATCAAGGCGCTCAGCCCGAAGCCGTGGTAGAGCGGCAGGGTGGTGATCGAGGTGTCCGACGGCTCGAACCACCCGAACCTCATGTGCGCCTTGGGCATGTGCAGGAAGTAGCCCTGGTTGATCATGCAGCCCTTGGGCAGCCCGGTCGTCCCCGAGGTGTAGAGGATGCTGAGCAGCGAGTCCGGGCCCGGTTCGGGCCACGTCCGCTCCAGATGGAGGTACAGGTCCCGGAACACGACGACGTCGGCGCCGCTGCCAGCGCCCGTGCCGTCGAGCGCCACGACGCGGATGTCCATCCCCGAGTCCGACACCAGCCGGGTCGCCATGTCGAACGCGGCGGCGTCCACGACCAGGACGCTCGGGTCGGCGTCGGCGAGCTGGTAGCGGAGGAACTCGCCCTTCAGGAACACGTTCAGCGGTACCTGGACCGCACCGAGCTCGGCGCACGCGAAGAACAGGTCGATCGCCTCGGGCCTGTTCTGCATGATCGACGCGACCCGGTCGCCGGGCGAGACGCCGATTCCGTGCAGGCCCGCCGCCAGGCGGCGGGCGCGGTCCTGGACCTCGGCGACCGTCGTCCAGCCGCCGCCGGCCGCGGCCAGATGGGCGTCCGGGTCCGCCGCGACGCGCGCGGCCAGTTGTGCGGGGATCGTCGCGACCTCGTCAGCCACCGCATCCTCCTCTGCCAACCGGTTGGTTGGGTAACCCTAACCCAGATCCCAGTCGCCGCCAAGGGTCAGCCGGGCCGACTTCACCGCCACCTGCAAGATAACCCTCACCTCGACCATCCATGGCAGTGGTCAACCGACCAGTCGGCTGAAATCTTTCGCGGCGTGGAAGTGACGCACGACGACCAGGCGCGGTCCCGGGCGTCAGTACGAGCGCGGCAGGCCCAGCGAGTGCTGGGTGACGTAGTTGAGCACCATCTCCCGGCTCACCGGGGCCGACCTCATCAGCCGGGTGAGTCCCCACAGGTCGCCGATGCCGTACTCGCTGGCGAAGGCGTTGCCGCCGTGGACCTGGACGGCCTGGTCGAAGGCGGCGAGCGCCGTGTCGGCGGCGGCCAGCTTGGCCACGGCGGCCGCTTCGCCCACCTCGGGCAGCCGCCGGTCGAACAGCCAGGCGGCCTTGTGGGTCATCAGGCGGGCGAGTTCGAGCCGGATCTTCACCTCCGCCAGCGGATGGGCGACGCCCTGGTGCGCGCCGATGGGCCGGCCCCAGACGTTCCGCTCCCGCGCGTAGCCGACCGCCTTCCCGATGAAGTAGCGGCTGAGCCCGTTGGCCTGGGCCGCGACGTTCACCCGCTCCGGGTTGAGTCCCGAGAACACCTGCCGCAGCCCCTCGTCGGGGACGCCGCCGACCAGCCGTTCGCGCGGGACCGCCACGTCGTCCAGGTAGACCGAGAACTGCTGGTCCGGCTCCTTGATCTCCATCGGGATCGGCCGGTACTCCAGCCCCTCGGCGTCCGTGTCGACGATGAACATCGTCAGCAGGCCGCGGCCTCGGTCGTCGGTGCCGGTGCGGGCCACCACGAGGACCGCGTCGGCGACGTCCATGTTCGTGATGTACTGCTTGGCGCCCTTGAGCACCCAGCCCGCACCGTCCCGCCGGGCGGTGGTCGAGAGGTTCGGCGCGTTCGAGCCGGCTTCGGACTCGGTGATCGCGAAGGCCATCTTGACGGTGCCCGCGGCGAGGCCGGGCAGCCAGCGCTCCTTCTGCTCCTCGGTGCCGAACTCGTCGATGATCGGCCCGCACATGCCGGCGACGATCAGGTGGATCAGCGGGCACCCCTGGGCGGCCAGCTCCTCGATGACGATGGCCGTCTCGTGGACGCCCCCGCCGCCCCCGCCGTACCTCTCGGGCAGGCTGACGGCGCCGAACCCGCTGTCGAAGACCGCGGCCCACAGCTCGTCGGCGAACCGCTTCTCCCGCGCGCAGGCGGCGAAGTACCCGTGCCCGAACGCCGCGCCCATCGAGGCCACCGCCTCGCGGATCGCCGAATGCTCGGCCGTCTCCTGGAAGTCCATCGCCCGCCCCTGTTGACCGGTGTGCAGCCTCGGGGATACTTTGCCAGCCAACTGGTTGGTTGGGAAGAGGTGACGCCGATGTCTCCGCAGGACGTCTCGCCGCGGCGCGCACGACCGCCCGGCGCGGAGGACGGCGGGTGATCGAGAAGCTCACCTCGGCCGAGCGGGCGATGCGTCTCGTGCGGGACGGGGACGTGGTCGGCCTCCAGTCGGGGCCGACGCAGTGCGCGCCGATGGCCCTGGTGCGGGAGCTGATCCGCGGCGGGGCCCGCGACCTGCACATCGTGACCCTGAGCGGCGGCATCGCCCTGGACTGGCTGGTCGCGGCGGGCGGCGTCGGCCGGGTCACGTTCGCCGCGGCCACGATGGAGCACTTCGGCATGTGCCGGCGGTTCCGCCGGGCGGTCGAGGCCGGCGCCGTCGGCGTGGAGGAGCTGTCGGAGACCGCCCTCCTGGCCCGGCTGGGCGCCGCCGCCCGGGGGCTGCCGTTCCTGCCCACGGCCGGGATGATCGGAACCGACCTGCTGCGCGTGGGCAACCCCGCGGTGAAGGTCGTCCCCGACCCGTTCGGCGGGCCGCCGGTGGTGGCGTGCGCCGCCCTGCACCCCGACGTCGCGCTCCTGCACGCGCACCGCGCCGACAGGTTCGGCAACGTCGCCATGGATCCCGGCCCCCGCCACCCCATGACGGCACTCCTCCCCCGGGCGGCGCGGCGCGTGGTCGTCACCGCCGAGGAGATCGTCGACACCGGCGTGCTCCGTGAGGCGCCCGAGCGGACCGTCCTCCCCGCCTTCCTGGTGGACGCCATCGTCGAGGCGCCGTACGGCGCCCATCCGACCTCGCTCTTCCCCGCGTACGACTACGACGCGGAGTTCATCCGGTCCTGGACGGCCGCCGGCGGCGACGAGGCGGACGCCGCGCGGTTCCTCGACCGCGTCGTCCGCGCCGCGGCGACGCACGGCGACTACGTCGCGATGATCGGGCCCGAGCGCCTCGCCGGCCTCACCCCGGGCGGTGCGCGATGAGCGGCCGGGCGGACGGCGGCGCCGCCCCGGCCGACGACCCCGCGGACGACTACACCGTCGACGAGCTGATGGTGTGCGTGCTCGCCGCCTGCTTCCAGGACGGCGACCAGGTGCTCAACGGCCTCTCGTCGTTCATCCCGGTCTGCGCGATCGAGCTGGCGCGCCGGACCCACGCGCCGGGCCTGGTGTGGATCGCCGGCGGCTCGGGGGTCTCCCCGCGCTCGCCGCGCCTGACGGTCTCGACCTTCGAGTGGCCGCTGTGGCGGGACTCGGTGATGTACGTCGACGTCGCCACCGAGCTGTGGGACTGGGTGGCCGACGAGCGGCTGCTGCGGACGTTCTGCGCGGGCGCCGCCCAGATCGACGCCTACGGCAACGCGAACAACAGCGTCATCGGGTCCTTCGACCGGCCGCGGGTGCGGCTGCCCGGCACCGCGGGCCTGGGGGACATGGGGTCCCTGTCGAAGCGGATCGTCTACTGGGTGACCGACCACTCTCCGCGCACGCTCGTCGAGCGGGTGGACTTCCGCTCCGCGGCCGGCTACCTGGGCGGCGGCGGCGAACGCGCGCGGCTCGGGCTCGGCGGCGGCCCGGACCTCGTCGTCACGAACCTGGCGGTGCTCGATTTCGCGCCGGTGTCCGAGCGGATGCGGCTGCGCTCGGTGCATCCCGGCGTGACCGTCGAGCAGGTGCTCGCCGCCACCGGGTTCGAACCGGTCCTCCCTGCGGAGGTCGCCGCGACGGCGGTGCCGACCGTCCGGCAGGTGGACCTCATCCGGCGCGTCATCGACCCGGAGGGCTACCGCAGGCGGGGCTTCCGCCCGCCCGCCTGACCGCCCGCCGGGCCTTCCGCGGCCCGCTCAGGGGTCTCAGCGGCCGCGGAAGACGGGCGGCCGCTTGGCGGCGAAGGCCGCGAAGGCCTCCGCGACGTCCTCGGACGCCGACGCGATGGCCGCGCCGGCCGCCTCCGCCTCGAGCTGGTCGTCGAACCCGTTCGTGGACGAGGCGTCGAGGAGCCTCTTTGCGAGCCGCTGGGCGATCGGCGGGCCGTCCGCGAGCGTGCGGGCCAGCGACTCCGCCGTGGCCCGGAGCTCGGCGGCGGGCACGACCTGGGCGGCGATCCCCAGTGCGAGCGCCTCGGCGGCGCCGACCGGCTCACCGGTGAGCACCAGCCGCTTCGCGGCCTGCCGCCCGACGATGCGGGGCAGCAGCCAGGAACTCCCGAAGTCCGGCACGAGGCCGCGCTTCACGAAGACCTGGCAGAAGGTGGCGCTGTCGGCGGCCACCACGATGTCGCAGCCCAGCGCGATGCTCATCCCCGCGCCGTACGCGGGCCCGTTGACCGCCGCCACGATCGGCTGCGGCAGCCGGTGCAGCGCGCGGGCGGCCTCGTTGATCCGGCCCATGAGCGCCAGGGTCGACTCGTCCGGCACGGCCTCGGCCAGCTGGGCGCCGGCGCAGAACGCGGTGCCCGCGCCCGTCAGGAGCACCGCGCGGTCCGACGGCGTCCGGGCGATCCGGGTCAGCTCGGCGCCGAGAAGCTCGAACTCCTCGGGGGTCAGGGCGTTGCGCCGCTCGGGCGCGTTGAGGACGACGCGGACCAGGCCGCCGTCCCGATCGACGTCCACGCTCATGCCGCACCACCGCGGGCCCGGGGCGTCGCCTCGTGGTCGGTGGTGATGCGGTCGGTGGTCATGCGGTCGACGGTCATGCGGGGACCTCCTTGCCCGTTCGTCGTCCCGGCGGGCGTCCGCTCGGTCATCGGGGCAGCTCGACTGCCTGCGAGGGGATGCTCCACGACGTCGTGTCCATGATCGTCCCGAGGTTCGCGGCGACGTCCTCGACCGTCGCGCCGGGGTTGGTGTAGCCGTCGGTCAGCGCGATGAAGTTGCGGGCGAACCGGCCCGCGACCGCGTGGAAGATCTCACCGGTCACGGCGCACGAGTCGTGGCACAGGTAGGCGACCATCGGGGCGACCCGGTCGGGCGACATCTCCTCGTGGAGGTCCTCGGGCAGCATCCCGGCCGTCATCGCGGTCGCGGCCCCCGGTGACACGAGGTTCACCTTGATCCCGTAGCGCGCGCCCTCCACGGCGAGCGTGCGGCCCAAGCCCACCATGGCCGCTTTGGCCGAGGCGTAGTTGGCCTGGCCAAGGTTGCCGAACAGCCCCGCCACCGAGGTCGTCATGACGACGCGACCGTACCCCTGGTCCCGGAAGACGCCCCACGCCGCCTGGGTGAGGTCGAAGGTCCCGTGGAAGTGCACGTCGAGGACGTCCTTGAGCTCCTGGTCGTTCATCTTGAGGAAGGAGCGGTCGCGGACGACGCCGGCGTTGTTCACCACGATGTCGAGGCGGCCGAACGCGTGCAGTGCCGCCGTGACCGCGCCGGCGGCGGCTCCCGGCTCGGCCACGGACGCGTTGTGGGCGACGGCCGTGCCTCCCGCGGCCTCGATCTCCTCGACCAGGGCCGCGGCGGGGGTCCGGCCGCCGTCGTCCGCGCGGTCGATGTCGTTCACCACGACCTTGGCTCCGCGCGCCGCGAGCAGCCGCGCGTGCGCCCGGCCGAGACCGCCACCGGCACCGGTCACGATCGCCACCCGGTCGTCGAACCGCAGTTCCGTCATCACTCACCCCTCGGCGTGCCGCGGCCGGACGACCGCTGGTAAGCGGGAAGTATAGCCAACCAACTGGTCGGGTGGGTACAGTCGCGGCCATGAAGAACGCCGTGATCGTCGACATCGTCAGGACGCCCCGGGGCAAGGGGAGGGCCGGCGGAGCGCTCTCCGCGCTCCATCCGCAGGAGCTCCTCGCCGGGGTACTGGTGGAACTGCGGAAGCGGACCGGGCTCGACCCGGCGGAGGTCGCGGACGTGCTCACGGGGTGCGCGAACGCGGTGGGCGTCCACGGCGACAACATCGGCCGGCTCTCCGTGCTCGCGGCCGGCTGGCCGGTCGAGGTGCCCGGCGTGACGTTCAACCGCGCCTGCGGCTCGGGCCAGCAGGCCGTCAACTCGGCCGCCATGATGGTCGAGGCCGGCCAGGCCGATGCCGTCGTGGCGTCGGGCGTCGAGATGATGTCGCACTACCCGCCCCCCTCGCGCATGACCCTCGACGGGGGCAACGAGCGCCTCCGCGCGCGCTACCCGGTCATTCCGCAGGGAATCTCGGCCGACCTGATCGCCGCCGTGGAGGGGTTCGGCCGCGCCGACGTCGACCGGTTCGCCGCGGAGTCCCAGCGCAGGGCGGCCGCCGCGATCGCCGAGGGGCGTTTCGCCGCGTCGATGGTCCCGGTCACGGACGCCGCCGGCCGGGTCGTCCTCGACCGCGAGGAGCTGCCGCGGGACACCACGGAGGAGGCGCTCGCGGCCCTGCCGCCGTCCTTCGAGCGGCTCGGCGCCGCCGCCGTCGAGGGCTACGACCGCAGCTTCGACGCCATGGCGCGCGAGGTCTATCCGGAGGCCGGCGAGATCGCGCACGTCCACCACGCCGGCAACTCGTCCGGGCTGGCCGACGGCGCGGGCGCCGTACTGGTGACCGGCGAGCGGTACGCGCGCGAGCGGGGCCTGCGGCCGCGGGCGCGCGTCGTCGCGACGGCGACGGCCGGCGCGGAGCCGGTCATCATGCTCACCGCGCCCGGCCCGGCGGCCGAGCTGTGCGCGCGGCGCGCCGGGATGTCGCTGGACGACATCGACCTCTTCGAGGTCAACGAGGCGTTCGCGTCGGTCGTGCTGCGGTTCGCCCGGGAGACCGGTGTCGATCCCGGCCGGATCAACGTCAACGGGGGCGCCATCGCGCTGGGCCACCCGATCGGCGCCAGCGGCCCGATCCTGCTCGCCACCCTGCTCGACGAGATGGAGCGGCGTGACCTGTCCACCGGACTGGTCACCATGTGCACGGGCGGGGGCATGGGGACGGCCACCATCATCGAGCGGATGTGAGCCTCAGCGTGGACGGGCCCCGCACCGGCCCGTCCACGCGGGTCGCCGGGACCCGGCCGGGTCCCGGCGACCGGCGTCAGGACGCCTGCCGGCGGTGGGCCTCGGCCAAGCTCCGCGCGGCGCCGTAGTCGGCCTTGCCGTTGGGCCCGCGCGGGACGACGTCGACGAAGACCACGACCTTCGGCGCCTTGTAGCCGGCGAGCCGCGCCTTGACGTGCGAGACCACGTCGTCCGCGCCGAGCGACCGGCCCGGCTCCAGGCTGACGATCGCCGCCACGACCTGCCCCCACTTCGGGTCGGGGATGCCCGCGACGAGGACGTCGGCGACCGCGTCGTGGTCGAGGATGACGCCCTCGACCTCCTCGGTGAAGATCTTCTCGCCGCCGGAGTTGATGCACAGGGAGTCGCGGCCCATCAGCTGGATGGCGCCGTCCTCCAGCACGAGCGCGTGGTCGCCGGGGATCGCCGAGCGGACGCCGTCGATGACCGGGAAGGTGCGCTCGGTCTTGCCGGGGTCCTTGTAGTAGCCGAGGGGCAGCCGGTTGGTCACGACCAGCTTCCCGACCACCCCGGAGCCCGGGGCGACCGGCCGGCCGTCCGGGTCCAGCACGCGGAGGTTGGCGCCCGGGGTGAACCTTCCGGTCGGCGGGACGTTCCCCCGCGTGGCCACCGACCAGCCCATGCCGAACCCCTCCGAGGAGGAGAAGCCGTCCAGGATCGAGGCGTGCGGCCAGTGCTCCAGGAGGGCCCGCTTGCTGGCCTCACTCAGCATCCCGCCCGAGGTGAGGACGTTGCGGACGGAGGTGCTGTCCCAGCGGCCGGGCCGCTCGTCCAGCGTCGCGAGGATCTTGTGGGCGAAGGCCTCGCCCGCGATCGTGAGGCTGGCCACGCCGAGCCGGTCGATGAGGTCGAGCAGTTCCCCTGCGTCCAGGTTCGGCTGGACCAGCGAGCCGACGCTCCCGCCCTGGTGCATCGCGATGGCGGCCCCGAACCAGCCGCTGCCGTGCATCATCGGGCTGCAGGAGACGTGGGCCGGGCCAGGCCCGTTGACGGCGGCCCGGATGGAGGCGTGCGCATCGCCGTCGAGGTCGAACGACAGCTCCGCGACGTCGTTGATCTGGCGGAGCATGTCCTCGACGCGCCACATCACGCCCTTGGGCAGCCCGGTCGTCCCGCCCGTGTAGAGCAGGAACAGGTCGTCGCCGCCGCGTCCCCACGGCGAGCGCACCGCTCCCTCCGCGGAGGCCGCCGCCTCCTCATACGGGACGGCCCACTCCGGGCATGGATCGGTTCCGTCGTCGACATGGAGGAACCGGCGAAGCCGCGGCGACGCCCTGCGGATCGACTCCAGCCTCTCGGTGAAGGATCCGTGGAAGACCACGGAGGTCACGTCCGCGTCGTCGAAGAGGTAGCGGAGCTCCTCGTCCTGGTAGCGGTAGTTGGTGTTGACGGCCGGGATGCCGATCTTGAACGCGGCGTGCTGGACCTCCATGTACTCGGGGCTGTTGCGCAGGTAGAGCGCCACCCGGTCGTCCTTGCTCGCGTCGGCGTCGAGCAGGGCGGCGGCCAGCCCGTTCGCCCGGCGGTCGAACTCGGCCCACGAGAAGGTGCGATCGCCGTGCACCTGGGCCAGCGCCCCGGGGATCTCCTCGGCGACGGTCTCCCAGACCGTCGCCGGGTTCCAGTCGAACTCCGACGTACCCACCTGCGCCTCCTCGTGAGTTGACGTGACTCTGCACAAACGCGGCCGCGCCGGGGTGCCCGGCCGCTACGCCCCGGTGGAGCGCCGCCCGCGCGGCAGCCCGAGCCGCTGCTGGGCGATGAGGGTGAGCAGCACCTCGGAGGTGCCGCCGTAGATCGTGGCGATCTGCGCTTCGCGGTAGAGATGCTGGAGCTCGCCGGCGGCCGCCGCGCCGGCGGCGCCGCGGTTCGGCAGCCCTTCGACGCCGGTCGCGTCGAGCAGCGCACGGCTCTCGCGGAGCAGCGCCTCGGTGCCGTAGACCTTGGCCATCGTCCCCTCGACGGCTCCCGCCGCGGCACTGGAGCGGGACCACGACGCCTGCACGCCCAGCAGGCGGGCGACCTCGGCGGACGCGGCGGCGCGGCCGAGCCGGGCGTGGAACCCGGCGCCGGCGTCCCGGTCGCGGCCCCAGGTCACCGCGGCCGTCACCAGCCGGCGCAGCTGCGCCGCGAACTCGCCGCCGCGCTCGAAGGCGAGGGCGACGTTGACGATCTCCCAGCCCTGCCCTTCCGCGCCGACGCGCGCCTCGTCGCCGACGCGGACGTCGGAGTAGTAGGTGACGTTGGTGCGCTGGCCGCTCAGCGTGAAGATCGGTGCCACCGAGAAGCCCTCGGCGGCGGTCGGGACCAGGAACAGCGTGAGACCGGCGTGCTTGGGCGCGCCGGGGTCGGTGCGGGCCAGGAGGAAGACGTGGTCGGCCTCGCCGGCGAGCGTCGTGAAGATCTTCTGGCCGTTGATCACCCACCCGGCGCCGTCGCGGGCCGCCCGGGTCCGGACCGAGGCCAGGTCGGACCCCGAGCCGGGCTCGGTGTAGCCGAGGGCGAGCAGCAGCTCCCCCCGGCAGATCGGCGGGAGCAGCCGCCGCCGCTGCTCCGCGGTGCCGACGCGCCGGACGGCCTCCCCCACGATCTGCGTGATCGCGAGACCCTCGGTCGGCGCGCCCGCCGAGGCGAGCTCCTCGTAGATGAGGTCGGTCATGGCGCGGTCCCAGCCGCGGCCGCCCTCCTCGACGTGCCAGTGGGCGCCCACCCAGCCCCGGCCGGCGAGCGCCGCATGGAACTCGCGGTCGTGGTAGTCGCCGGTGGCCGCGACGCGTCCGAGCACGTCGGCGGTGAGGTGCTCGCGGACGAAGGCGCGCACCTCCGCCCGGAGCGCCTCCGCCTCGGCGCCGGCGGCGAAGTCCATCAGCCCGCCCTCCTCATGGTCGCGGCGCCGATCGACGCCCAGATCGCCTCGGGGTCTCCGCCCTGGAGCTGGAGCGCCTTCGCCCGCCGCAGGTAGAGCTGGGCGTCGTACTCCAGCGTGTAGCCGTAGCCGCCGTGCACGTGGAGGCACGCCTCCGCGGACCGGACGGCGGTCTCGGCCGCATGGGCGAAGGCGATGTCGGCGGCGTCGCGCCACCCCGCGTCGCCCTCGTCGTGCCGCCACGCGGTCTCGCGCACGAGCAGCCGCGCGCCGTCCACGGCCATCGCCACGTCCGCGAGCAGGTGCTGGATCGCCTGGAAGGTTCCGATCCTGACCCCGAACTGCTCGCGCGTCCCGGCGTAGTCCACGGCGACGGCGAGCGCCTGGTCCGCCACCCCGACCAGCACCGACGCGGTGCCGAGGCGCCACCAGCCGGCCGCCGCGCGGAAGAGGTCCCGCGCCTCCTGGCCGCGGGCGAGCACGGTCCGCTCGACGGTCCCGCCGCCGAGCGGCCGGTCGGCGCAGGCCAGGAAGCCGAGGTCACCGAGCGGCGCGGCCGGCGGGCCCTGCGCGAGGACGAGGTCGCCGCCGTCGAGCGCGACCACGCCCCGCGCCGCTCCGCCTCCGGGCACCAGCACCGCGGTGCCGGCGGCCGCCGGCCGCGGGCAGAGGACCACCGGGGGTCCTCCCGCCAGGGCCTGCGCGGACCGCGCCTCCTGCCCCTCCACCGCGGCGAGGAGCATCGCCGCGGAGGCCGCCTCGACGAGCGGCGCGCACGCCAGGTGCCGCCCGGCGGCCTCGGTCACGAGGCTGAGTTCGAGTAGACCGGCGCCGGTGCCGCCGGCGGGCTCGGGGACGGCGATCCCGACCGCGCCCGTCGCCGCGAGGACCTTCCACAGCGCCGGGTCGAAGCCGGCGTCCTCGGCGGCGCGCACCCGCTCGGCGGACGACTCGCGCGCGAGCACCCGTTCGAAGGTCGCGGCGGTGTCGCGTTGCTCCGGAGTCGGTTCCAGGTCCACCCGGCCCTCCCTGCCTCGGTCTTCGTGCAGCGCACAGCGGGGTGCGTTCCGATCTGTATACCCAACCGTACGGTCGGTTGACAAGGGTTCAGCCGACCGCATCGGCGAACTCCCGGACCATCTCGTCGAGCATCGAGCGCGCCTCGTCGTACCGGCGGGGGACCCGCAGCAGGGTCCGGAAGTCGGTGACGCCCTGCTCCGCCAGCGCAGCGGCCCCGGCGAACATGGCCGGGTAGTCGACCCGGCCGCGGGACGTGAAGGCGTTGGCGAGCGGGTAGGCGACCTGGACGCCTCCGAAGTCCCCGCCCTCCGCCTCGACCAGCCTCCGCATCTCGGCGAGGGCGCCCGCGAACTCCTCGGCGGTGACGCCCCACGGAATCCAGCCGACGCCGTGGCGGACGATCCGGCGCGCCACGACCGGCCTGACGGAGCCGCCGATCCACACCGGCACGCCGGCCGCCCGCACCGGTTTGGGCATCATGTGCACGTCCGCGAAACGCACGTGCCCGCCCTCGAAGGCGGCGACCGGGCTGGTCCACAGCTCATGGCAGGCGGCGAGCAGCTCGTCGAGCAGCCGCCCCCGCCGCGCGAAGTCGACGCCGAGGGCGCGGTACTCGGCCTCCTGCCAGCCGATGCCGACGCCGAGTTCGAGCCGTCCCCCGCTGAGCGCGTCGATCGTGGCGGCCACCTTGGCGAGCAGGACCGGCGGCCGGAGGGGCGCCACCAGGACGTTGGTGGCGAGCCGGATGCGGGACGTGACCGCCGCGAGGGAGGCCAGCACGGTGAGCGACTCCAGCCAGTCGCCGTCGGGGCCGGTCGGCTGGCGGCCGCCCGCCCTGCCGCCGCTGGAGGGGTCCCCGTACGCGCTGAGGTCGGAGCCGAAGACGACGTGGTCGCTCACGAAGACCCGGTCCAGCCCGGCGTCCTCCGCGGCGCGGGCCTGGTCCAGCACGTGGCGCCAGCTCTCCGGCGGCGTGGCGGCGTAGTTGCGTATCCCCAGGGTGAGCTGCGGGGCCGCCCGCTCCCCGGTCACCGGCGGGGCACGTCGAACGTGCCGCGGAAACCGTGCCGGTTGACCGCCTCCAGGAGCAGCGAACGGGTGCGGCTCAGGCCCGCCGGGCGCAGCAGCACCGGGGCCAGGTGCCGGTCCAGGACGGTGAGGTCGTGCTCCTCGCAGAGCCCGATCGCGCCGAACACCTGGTGCGCGTGCCGCAGCACGGAGTCCGCGGCCTCCAGCATCCCGAGCCGCAGCGCGAGGGCGTCGGCGAGCGTCGCGCGGCCCCGGTGCACCTGGAACCAGGTGTAGGTCGCGAGCTCGTCGAGGCCGTCCATCGCGACGGCGATGTCGGCCAGCCGCCACCGGATCTCCCCGAACCGCCCGATCGGCTTGCCGAACTGGCGGCGCGTCCCCGCATACCCGGCCGCCTGCAGCGCGACCGTCTCCAGCGCGCCCGCCACCCAGAAGCCGTCGAGGACGAACGACATCAGCAGCGCGCGGTCGGGCAGCGCGGCCGCGCCGGCCGGTCCGCGGAGCTCGACCGGGACCCCGAAGGGGTCGAGCGGCGCCCGGCTCCGGGAACCCGTGGGCGCCACGGCCCGCGGCGGCGGGTCACCGCCCAGCGGCACCGCCCCGGCGCTCTCGAACAGGTCGGCGTGGTCCAGATGGGAGACCGGGCCGTCGACGACGTAGATCGCCTGGCAGTGCGCCCGCCACTCGACGGGGACGCTGAGGGCGCGGGCCACCGGCCATGGCGCGACGACCGCGCCGCACGCCCTGACGGCGAGCATCGCCGCCTCCGACTCCTCCGCGTCGCCGAGCGGGTCGAGGTCCAGCACCCCGACCGACTCCAGCGCCGGCCGCAGGTCGTCGGCGCGGACCCCCGGCCGCTCCTCGGCCGACCGCGCGAGCTCGACCCCGCCGTGATCGGCCAGGACCGCTCGCACCGCGTCCCGCAGGGCGAGCGCCGCCGGCGCCCATTCCCGCTTCACGACGCGTCCTGCATCAGGGAACGCGCGACCAGCATGCGCTGGATCTCGATCGTGCCCGAGGCGATCGTGGCCGAGCGCGCGTACCGGTAGACGTCCTCGGCGTGGCCGAGCACCCCGTCCCCGTTCGGCCGCAGCCCCGGTGCTCCGAGGGCGTCCAGGACGAGCCCGGCGACCTCCTGGTCGAGTTCGATGGAGGCGATCCGCGCCCCCGACGCGATCCGGTCGGTGAGCCCGCCGGCCTCCCGCCGGGCGACGGCCCGGTGGTTCAGCAGCCTCGCCGTGCGGGCGTGCACCAGGGCGGTGACGAAGTCCTCGCCCAGGCCGCCGGAGGCGGTGGCCTCCACCGCGCCCAGCTCGGCGAGCAGCCGCTCGTCCCGCGCGTACCTCGGGATGCCGATGCGCTCGTGGCCGAGGACGAACCGGATCACCGCCCAGCCGTCGTCCACCTCCCCCAGCACGTCCTCCTGGGTGACCCGGACGTCGTCGAAGAACACCTCGTTCAGGTGCTGCGGACCCATGATCGACGCGATCGGGCGCACGCTGATCTCGGCCCGGTCCATCGGGACCAGGAAGATCGTGACGCCCCCGGTCTGCGAGCTCTCGCGGGCGGTGGTGCGGGCGGCCAGGAAGCACCAGTCGGCGAGCGTCGCGTACGACGTCCAGATCTTCTGGCCCCGGACGAGCCAGCCGTCGCCGTCCGGGACCGCCGGCAGCGACAGCGACCCGAGGTCGCTCCCCGCCTCCGGCTCGCTGAAGCCCTGGCACCAGACCACCTCCCCGGCGGCGATCGGGCGCAGGTGCCTGGCCTTCTGCGGCTCCGTCCCGAACTCCATGATGGTCGGGCCGACCCAGCTGAGCCCCATGTACTGCGCTCCGCGGGGCTCCAGGTGGGCCCACATCTCCTCGCGGAGCACCGCCGACTCCCACAGCGTGGCCCCCGCGCCGCCGTACTCCTCCGGCCAGTCGATGGTCAGCAGGCGCTCCGCGACCAGCCGGTCGATGACCCGGCGGGTGACGAGCCGGACGCGCGGGTCCTCGGAGAACGGGCCCGCCCAGTCGTCCGGAAGGAGCTCGCGGAGGATCGCGCGCAGTCGCGCGCGGAGCTCCTCGGCCCGCTCGTCCATCTCCACGTCCACGCCCCTGCTCCTTCTCCGTTGGAAGATTAAGTCTATATCATTTAGATGATTTGGCAAGCGGGGCGGGACGCCGAGCGGATGCCCGCCTGCCGCCCGGCCCGGGTGTCAGCCCGACGAGTAGATGCTCTCGGCCACGTCCTCGACCGACAGGTTCGCCGCCGAGCCGCGCAGCGTGACGCGCCCGCGCTCCAGCACGATGACCTCGTCGGCGATCCCGCCCAGGACCTGCTCGACGAGCTGCTCGACGAGCAGGATGGCGAGGCCGTCGTCCCGCAGCCGCTCCAGGCATTCGAAGACCAGGTCGACGAACACGGGGGCCAGTCCCGACGACGGCTCGTCGACCAGCAGGACGGCGGGCCTGGCGGCGAGCGCGGTGGCGATCGCGAGCATCTGCTGCTGGCCGCCCGAGAGGTCGGCCGCACGCTGCGCGCGCCGCTCCCCCAGGATCGGGAACCGCTCGTAGAGGGTGTCCAGCTCGGTGCCCAGGGCGGCGCGGCGGACGCCGCCGCCGCGCAGGCCGAGCACCAGGTTCTCCCGCACGCTGAGGTCGCGGAAGACCCGCTTGCCCTCCTGGACCGCCGACAGTCCCCTGGCGACCCGCCGCCAGGGCGGCAGGGAGCCGATGTCCTCGCCGTCGAGCGCCACGGTCCCCGACCGGATGGGCAGAAGCCCGCAGATGCCCGACAGCAGCGTGGTCTTGCCCGCTCCGTTGCGGCCGACGAGGGCCGTCACGCTCCCGGAGCGGAGGGTCAGCGACGCGTCCCAGACGGCGACCAGGTCACCGTAGGCGACCGACAGGCCCGAGACCTCGAGCTTCGGTCCGTTCTCGACCGGGCGGCTCATGACCCGACCTCCGTCCCGCTGGATGCCGTCTCCTCGGCGGACGGGGGCGGATCCCCCGCCGCCCCGGGCGGTCCGTGGTCCCCGCCCCGGCGGCCGAGGTAGCTGTCGATGACCCGCCGGTCGCGGCGGACCTCCTCCGGCGTCCCGGACGCGATGACCTCGCCCAGCTCCATGGCGAAGACGTGATCGGCGATGTCCATGACGAACGGCACGTTGTGCTCGACCAGGACCACCGTCCCGCCCGCGTCCCGGGTGCGCCGCATCAGCGTCGCGAGCTCGTGCAGGCCGTCGTCGTCGAGTCCCGCCGCGGGCTCGTCGAGCAGCAGGATGTGCGGCTCGCCAGCCACCGCGCGGACGACCTCGAGGAGCCTGCGGGTGCCGAGCGGCAGCGAGTTGGCGCTCTCTTGGGCACGGTGCTCCAGCCCGGCGAACGACAGCGCGGCCAGGGCCGCCTCCCGGTCCTGCCTGCGGACCCGGTAGAAGGGCGGCAGCCGGAGGACGGCGCCGATCAGCCCGAGGCCGCCGTGCCGGAGCCGTCCCGTCTCGACGACCTCCAGCACCGACATGCCGGACGGGATGAGCGGTGTCTGGAAGGTGCGCCCGACACCCACGCGCGCGACCTTGCCGGCCCGCAGCCCGGTGAGTTCCCGGCCGGCGAGGGCGATGCTTCCGGTGTCCGGGCGTAGGACCCCGGACACCGCGTTCAGCAGCGTCGTCTTGCCCGCGCCGTTGGCGCCGATGACGGCGGTGACCGTCCCGGGCTCGACGGTGAGGTCGACCCCGTTCAGCGCCTTGAGGCCGGCGAAGGCCTTGGTGACGCCGGTGATCTTGAGCTGCTCGCCCGGAATCGTGAGCTCGCCCTTCCCCGCCCCGGCCTCGGGGGCGTCCGCGGCCGGGCGCCGCTTGAGCCGGCGCACCTCGAACCCCCGGAGCAGCCGCCGGCTGATGCCGGCCAGGCCCGCCGAGAACGCGACGCCGACGACGACCAGGAAGCCGCCGTACACCGCGGTCGAGTACTGCTCGAAGGACGCCGCCTGCAGCGGCCCCAGCACCAGGACGGCCGCCCCGACTGGCGCCCCCCACACGCTGTCCGCGCCGCCCAGCACGGTGGCGGCCAGCAACGCGATGGTCAGCGTCATCGTGAACGCCTCCGGGCTGATGAAGCCCGTCATGTACGTGTAGAGGACGCCGGCGACCCCCGCGGGCAGGGCGCCGAGGACGTAGGCCTGCAGGCGCAGCCGGTAGACCGAGCCGCCCATGGTCTCCGCCAGGGTGGTGCTGGACGCGAGGACGCGGAGCATGGTGCCGAACCGGGACACGACCATGTTCCGGAAGACCAGCATCCAGACGAACGTGACCGCGATCGCGAGCCGGAAGAAGTCCGCGCCCAGGAGCTGGTGGCCGAAGAGCGTGGGGCCGATAACCCCGGGCAGCCCGGCGCTGCCGCCGGTCTGCTCCTCGAAGATCGACACCAGGCTGGGGATCAGCAGGATGAAGAAGAAGGAGACGAGCGCCAGCGACCAGTGGCTCAGCCGCAGGCCCGGCACCCCCGAGATGAGGCCCGCGACGGCGGCGACCGCGGCCGCCGCGAGGAAGGCGAGCAGGATGTCGGTGTGGCCGTGGTTGTAGAGCACCGCGGCGACGTACGCGCCGGACGCGAACACGGCGACCTGCCCCAGGGCGAGCTCGCCGGCGTACCCGAAGCTGAGGTTGAGCCCGCTGCAGATCAGGGTGTAGACCGCGATCAGCATGACCTGGCGCTGCCAGTAGAAGTCGAGTCCCATCGCGGGGAGCATGAGGACGACGAGGAAGCCGAGGACCGCGAGGAGGGGCGTCCCGGTCAGCAGTGAACGAAGCCTGTCCGCCGCCATGGTCACACCGCCCTCAGGCCGCGCTGGCCGAACAGGCCCGTGGGCCGCACGACGAGCACCGCCAGCAGGAGCGCGAACAGGAGCAGCGGCGGATACTCCACCCCGAGGTACCGGCTGCTGTAGCTCTGCACCAGCCCGATGACGAGACCGCCGACGATCGATCCGAGGAAGCTGCCGAAGCCGCCGACGGCGAGCGCCACGAAGCCGAACACCGTGAGGGTGATCGCGATGCTCACGCTGGCGCCCGTCTTCGGCGTCATGAGCGGGCCGAGCAGCCCCGCGAGCGCCCCGGCGAGCGCGAAGGCGCCGGTGCGCAGCGCGGCGACGTTGACGCCGCGCAGCTTGGCGGCCGCGGGGTCGGTGGTCGCGCCGCGCGCGGCCAGCCCCCAGAGGCTGCGGCGGGAGAACAGGTGCAGCCCGACCCCGATCGCCACCGCGGCGGCGATCAGCCAGAGGTCCACCCGCGCGACCCGGCCGCCGAGCAGGGTCAGCGCCTCCTGACCGCCGAAGAACGGGATCGACTTGGGCTCCTCGCCCCAGGTCGCCATCAGGATCCCCTCGATGACGACGAACGCGCCGACGGTCGTGACGAGCAGCGCGTGCCCGTTCTCCCGCCGGAGCACCGGGCGCACCGCGACCAGTTCCTCGATCCCCGCAAGGAGGGCGCCGCCCGCCGTCCCGAGGAGCGCCGCGGTCCACCACGGCCAGCCCTGGTCGACGATGACGAACCACGAGAAGAACGCGCTGAGGACCACGAACGCGCCGTGGGCGAGGTTGAAGACGCCCCCGAACGTCATCGTGATGTTGTAGCCGATGGCGATGAGCGCGTAGACCGCGCCCAACGACAACCCCGCCCACACGATCGTCATCAGAGCCCCTGCCGTACGCCGGTTCCGCGGTCGCCGGACCGCGCTGGTGGCGGCACCATATGCCGCGCCTTATGTCTAAATCAACTAAATCATTAACGCAACCCCCACCGGACGGGACCGGCGCCGTGGAGAGCCGAGCGCTGATCAGGCCGCCGACCCGGCCGGAGAACGACCCCTGCCTGCTCACCGGGCCGCAGACCTTGACTCCGCTTCCGCGATGTGGCTACGGTCACATCTCGAATCATATAGAGGTATATGATCATTTGTATGAATCAGAAGGGGTTGGCCCATGAGGTCGAACTGGACTCGACTGGCGGCGGCCGCCGCCGTCGCGATGCTCGCCGCCTCCGGGTGCGGGAACTCCGGCGAGGGCGGTGACGGCGGTACGTCATCGGCCGCGGGCCCGATGAAGATCGAGATCTTCCAGGCGCTGAGCGGGCCGGTGGCCCCCGTGGGCCAGGCCATGTCCGTCGGCAACAAGGCCGCCGTGGCGGTCGTCAACGCCAACGGCGGCGTGCTCGGCAAGGACCTCGAGGTCAGCATCACCGACGACGCCGGCAGCCCGGACCAGCTGGCCGCGAAGCTCCAGGAACTGCTGAGCGGCGGGAAGCCGCACGCGGTCCTGCCCGGCAGCGCCGCCGAGATCCCCGCGGGCATCCCGATCCTCGCCAACGCCGGCGTGTTCGTGTCCCAGCACTTCACGGCGAACACCTTCAACGACCCGAAGAAGTACCCGCTCGTGTTCGGCAACGCGCACACGATCCCCGACTACACCGAGAGCCTCGTGCAGAAGCTCAAGGAGGAGGGCCACGCCAGCGTCGGCGTGGTCGACTCCGACGACTCCTCGGGCCAGGCGTTCGAGGCGGTGGCGAAGCCCGCCTTCGAGGACGCCGGCATCAAGGCCACCTTCGTGGGCGTCCCGCCGAGTGCGGTGGACGCGACGGCGCAGCTGCAGCAGGCCCTGGCCGGCAAGCCGGACGCGCTCGTCTTCGCCGGCTACTTCCCGGGCGCCGCCGCGGTGGTCTCGGCGCGGACCAAGCTCGGCGTCGACATCCCGACGTACTCGGCCCAGACCTTCTCGGCCAACAACCTCGCCGACATCGCCGACCCGTCGGCGTTCGAGGGCATCGAGTTCCAGCAGCTGGCCGCGAACGTGAAGGGCACGCCGCAGACGGAGTCGAAGGCGTTCAAGACCTTCTACGACGCGGTGCTCAAGGAGGCGGGCGGCAAGCTGCCGTTCCCGATCAACACCTACCTCGTGGCGTACGACGACGTGATGCTCGCCGCGTACGCCGCCGACCTCGCGGGGGGCTTCGACCCCGAGCAGATGGCCAAGGCGGTGGAGAACGCCAAGCCCGAGGACATGCCGAACTACGTCATGCCCGTCGGCTTCTCCAGCGAGAACCACTTCCCCGACGTGACGCCCGAGGACTTCGTCTTCGTGCCGTACAGCCCGGTCAAGGACGGCATGGTCGTCCCGGCCGGCTGAGCCGGCCGACCCCGGGCGAGCGGGGCATCCCTTCCCGGGGGTGCCCCGCTCGTCATCTCTTCCAGAGGCAGGCCGGTCGGGACGCGCCGGGAGCCGGGGGGCCGCGCACCGTCGCGCCGGGCGCTTCGCCGATGCTCCGCCGCGGGAAGAGCGCCGCGGCCGCCGCTCGCGGGGTCAGGCCGGCTCGTAGACGTCGACGTCGGCGTCCGCCCTCGCCGTGACCCGGCCCCGCAGATCGAGGACCGCGAGGTGGGCGCGGGTCTCGTGCACGGCCATGAGCTGGTCGAAGCCGGACAGCTCCGAGAACGCGCGCAGGCGCCGCGTCCACGGCAGCCGCGCCGCCACCTCGTAGGCCGTGCGCGCGCCCTCCGCGAGCGCGTCACCGCACTGGGCGAGCCGGACCTCGTGGTGGTCGAGCAGCTCGTCGACACGGGCGTGGACGCTGGGACCGGGCGGGCCGTGGGCGGGGAGCAGCGCCGCGTCCGGGCGGGACCGGACGCGGTGCAGGGACGCGAGGTAGTCGGCCAGCGGAAGGTGCCGGTCGTCGACCGGCTCGAACCCGATCGAGGGCGTGATGTGCGGCAGCACATGGTCACCGGTGAACAGCAGCCCGGCCTCGTCGTCGGCGAAGCAGAAGTGCCCGCGGGTGTGCCCCGGCGTGGCGACGGCGTCCAGCCGGACGCCGCCCACCGGCGGGGCGTCGCCGTCCGACAGCCACTCCGACGGGGCTTCGTACAGGGCCGGATCACCCTGGGCGCTCAGGTGGCGTTCGACCAGTTCCGCCGGCACGCCGCAGCGGTCCAGTGAGGCGGCGAAGTCGGCGAGCCCGTGGCCGCCGCCGCCGATGGCCTCGACCGTCTCCCGCTCGCCGGCGCCCAGGTACGTCGTGCAGCCGGTGCGGCGCCGCAGTTCCACCGCCAGGGTGTAGTGGTCGGGATGCGCATGGGTCACCGCGACCGCCCTGACGTCCCCGGTCCCGGCGCCCAATGCCGCCAGCCCCGTTTCCAGGTCCCGCCACGCCGGCTCGGCGAACCAGCCGCCGTCCACCAGGCCGATCCCATCGGCACCGACGATGGCGTAGACATTGGTCGCCGCCAGCACGTCACCCGGCATCCGGAGCGGGATCCGGTGCACCCCGGGCGCCACCTCCTCGACTCCGGTGTGCGCCCACTCATGACGGCCCATCACGCGACCTCCCCCTCCGGCGATACGCCGACGACCCCGGGCATGACCCAGACATAACCGACTGCCCGGTTAGTTTAGTGGACGGCGTCATCGGCCTCACCTCCGCCATGTGCCCAGCTCCCCAGTCCACTGGCACCTTGACCCGAGCGCGAACCCTCTCCTAGGTTGTCAACCAAACAGTTGGTTTAGGAGGCCCGCCGTGTCGATGTTCGTCGAGCAGATCGAACCGCACCACGAGTACCGGCACCGCGCCGACGACGACCCGGCGTACAACGAGAGCACCTACTACAACTTCGCCTGTCCGGAGAGCGGTGTGGTGGGCTGGCTCCGCGTCGCCATCCAGGAGAACCGGCCGGCGGCCCAGGCGGGGGTGATGCTGTTCCTGCCCGGCGAGGCGCTCTTCGACTACCGGCGCCTCTCCGCGGCCGCACCCCGCGGGCTCACGGCGGGCGACCTCGCCTTCGAGATCGTCGAGCCGCTCCGGCGGCAGCGGCTGGCCTTCGACGGGCGGCTCGCGTCGTTCGCCGACCCGCGCGTGCTGACCACCCCGTCGGCGGCGTTCCGCGAGGCGCCCCGACGCAACGTGCGGATCGAGCTCGACGTCCGCGGCCACGGCCCGCCGTTCGGCACGAACGGGGACGACCCGGCCAACTACGTCGAGGAGTCGATGGCGCTCGGGCACTTCGAGCAGTTCATCGCGGTGCGGGGGACCGTCACCGTGGACGGCCGCCGCGTCGAGGTCGACGGGCGCGGACTGCGCGACCACTCGTGGGGGCCGCGCGACTGGGCCGGTCCGCACTGGTACCGCTGGGCCATCGCGAACCTGGACGACGGGACGCAGGTCATGGCGCTCATCGTGGCGCGCCGCAGCGGTGGGACGACCAGGGAGGCGGCCCTCGTCAAGGACGGCGCGCTCACCGAGGCCGGCCTCCGCGACGTCCGCGTCCGCTGGACCGGCGACGGCTTCGGTGAAGAGGTCGTCATCGCGCTGTCGACCCCGGACGGCCCGGTGACCCTGACCGCGACGGCCAGGACGCCCCACCGCTTCTTCCCCCTGCGCCACCACCGCCGCGACGATGGCGGAGCGGCACTGGACACCCGGATCGGCTACTCGGCGTACGAGTTCAGGACCGACGACGGGCGGACCGGGCTCGGCGTCGTCGAGATCCTCGACCAGCTCGTCGACGGCCTCCCGCTCGGCATGCGGCAGACCGCCGGGCCCTCATGACGGCGACCACTCCCCCGCTGTCCGACCACGTCCCCCGGGACGTCGCGGACTGGCTCCGCGCCGGCCTGCCCGAGGCGGAGCCTCCGTTCGCCTTCGACCGGATCGCCGGCGGCTACAGCATGCTCACCTACCGCATGACCGACCGGGCCGGGCACGCGTGGGCACTCCGCCACGCCCCCGCCGGCCACTCCGGCGGCCGCGCCCACGACGCCGCGCGCGAGGCACGCGCCATGG
The DNA here is from genome assembly GCF_004348575.1 of Actinomadura sp. 7K534. Taxonomy (NCBI): domain Bacteria; kingdom Bacillati; phylum Actinomycetota; class Actinomycetes; order Streptosporangiales; family Thermomonosporaceae; genus Actinomadura; species Actinomadura sp. 7K534. The sequence goes on along the minus strand of NZ_SMKB01000010.1, from coordinate 1,941 downwards.
CGGCGCTCTGGGACACCGCCGTGCCCGTGCCCCGCGTCCGGATGGCCGGCGGCGCGGCGGACCCCCTGGGCGTGCCCTGCCATGTCACCGACTTCGTCGATGGCTTCGTGCTCGACCGCGCCGAGCAGGCGCGGCAGGTGCTCGCCCCCGGCGGCCTGCGGCGCGCGTCCATCGAGATCGTCTCGGTGCTCGCCGAGCTCCACGCGGTGGATCCGGACGCGGTCGGACTCGGGGACCTCGGCCCGCGCGCCGACTACAACGGCAGGCAGCTGCGCCGCTTCCGCGCCGTCCTCGCCGATCTGGAGGCGCTGGACTCCCCGCTCGACGGCGGCCGCACCGCGCGCCTCGCCCGGCTGGGGGCCGAGCTCGCGGAGCGGCTGCCGCGGGACGCGGGCGGCCGGATCGTGCACGGCGACTACCGGCTCGGCAACGCGATCACCGGCGCGGACGGCTCCGTCCGCGCCGTCCTGGACTGGGAGCTGGTCACGCTCGGAGAGCCGCTGGCGGACCTCGGGATGCTCCTGAACTACTGGAACCCGCCGCCCGGCGCGATGCTCGGCGCGACGGTCCCGACCGCGGCGCCCGGTTCCGTCACCGAGGAGGAGGCGGTCGCGGTCTACGCCCGGATGTCCGGCGCCGACCTCGGCCGCCTGAGCCTCTACCGCTCGCTGGCGGCCTGGCGGCTGGCGTGCCTGTGCCTGCGCACGGCGATGAGGTTCGATTCCGGCGCGATGGACGGCGGGGAGGATCCGCGCCGGTTCGCCTCCACCACCGACCAGTGGACCGACCTGGCGCGAGCGCACCTCGACCAGGACTGACCGCTGCGCCCTCAGGCCCGTGCCGGCGCCGCTTTCCACCGACTCACCCAAACAACCGGGAGGCCGTAGTGCATCGAGAAGGACCCCTCAGCGGGCTGAAGGTCGTGGAGCTCGCCGGCATCGGTCCCGGGCCGCACGCCGCGATGATCCTGGCCGATCTGGGAGCCGACGTCGTCCGGGTCGACCGCCCGTCGGGCGGCCTCCAGATCGGAGCGGCGGACCGGGATCCCACGCTGCGCGGCCGCAGGCGCGTCGCGGCCGACCTCAAGGACCCCGCCGACCGGGAGAACGTGCTGCGGCTGGCCGAATGGGCCGACGTCCTGCTCGAGGGCTATCGCCCCGGAGTGACCGAACGCCTCGGGGTCGGCCCGGAGCATTGCCGCGCCCGCAACCCCCGGCTGGTGTACGCGCGGATGACGGGGTGGGGCCAGGACGGTCCGCTGGCCCGGCGCGCCGGCCACGACATCAACTACATCTCGCTGACCGGTGTGCTGCACGCCATCGGGCGCGCCGGGGAGCGTCCCGTGCCTCCGCTCAACCTCGTCGGGGACTTCGGCGGCGGCTCCATGCTCCTGGTGATCGGCGTCCTGGCCGCGGTGTGGGAGGCCCAGCGGTCCGGGCGGGGCCAGGTGGTCGACGCGGCGATGGTGGACGGGTCCGCGCTGCTCTCGCAGATGGTCTGGAACCTGCTCGCCCAGGACGCCTGGGCCGACGAGCGCGAGGCCAACCTGCTCGACGGGGCCGCCCCGTTCTACGACACCTACACCTGCGCGGACGGCCGTCACGTCGCGGTCGGTGCGATCGAGCCGCAGTTCTACGCCGCGCTCCTGGAGGGGCTCGGCCTCGCGGACGCGGAGCTGCCGGCGCAGAACGACCGGGAGCGCTGGCCGGAGCTCAAGGCCGCCCTCGCCGCGGTGTTCGCGACCCGGACGCGCGACGACTGGGCGAAGACCTTCGCCGACACCGACGCCTGCGTCACGCCGGTCCTCTCCTTCGCCGAGGCACCCGGCCATCCGCACGTCGCCGCGCGCGCCACGACCGTCACCCGCGATGGGCTCACCCAGGCCGCTCCCGCGCCCCGCTTCTCCCGCACACCGACCCGGCTCCCCGAGCCCCCGTCGGC
>NZ_SMKB01000109.1:0-23595 GCF_004348575.1 Actinomadura sp. 7K534 | reverse complement strand
GGGCGGGCGGGGCGGCAGCCCGGCCAGCTCGCGGCACTCGTCCGGGCACTCCGCGCACGCCCGGCCGGACACCAGCCACGCCTCCGCGTAGGCGTCCCGGATGACCCGCGCCGCGCCCTTCCCGCGCTCCGTCGCGATCGACGGCTGCCGCGCGAACGCGTAGGTGACGCGCAGCACGCCGGGGCGGCTCGTGGTCAGGTGGAACCCGGGGGAGCGCTTGACCGCGCGCGCCAGCGGCACCGCACCCGAGTGCGGCGCCCCCAGGATGAACACCGGGCGGCGCACCTTGGTGCCGTTGATCACCAGGATGTGCGGCGTCGACCTCATACCGGGCCAAGTTTGTCACCTTTTATGGCCCGGTCGGTCCGTGACGCTCCGTAAGGGGCGACCGATACCCATCTGTTAAGCAGGCCCTCCGGCCGGACGGGCATGCCCGTCCGGCGCCTACCATGGGGACGGTGGACGCTCCCCTGACGCTCGCCGAGCTTTTGCCGAACGCCGCGGCGATCACCGTGCTGACCGGCGCCGGGATCTCCACCGACAGCGGCATCCCGGACTTCCGCGGCCCCCAGGGCGTCTGGACGAAGGACCCGGCGGCGGAGGCGATGTCCACGATCGGCGCCTACCTCGCCGACGCGGAGGTGCGGCGCCGCGCCTGGCGGTCCCGCCGCGACAACCCGGTCTGGGACGCCGAGCCGAACGCCGCGCACGCCGCCCTCGTCGAGCTGGAGCGGGCGGGGCGGCTCCGCGCCCTGATCACCCAGAACATCGACGGCCTGCACCAGCGCGCCGGATCGGGCGCGGGGACGGTGCTCGAGATCCACGGCACCATGCGGGACGCGGTCTGCCTGGCCTGCGGCCTGCGCACCCCGATGCCCGAGATCCTCCGGCGGGTCGACGCCGGCGAGGACGACCCGCCCTGCGCCGAGTGCGGCGGCATCCAGAAGTCCGCGACGATCTCCTTCGGCCAGGCCCTGGACCGGGACGTCCTGGACGCCGCCGTCGCCGCGGCGCGCTCCTGCGACCTGTTCCTCGCCGTGGGCACCTCGCTGACCGTGCAGCCCGCCGCCGGGCTGTGCCTGGAGGCCGTCGAGCACGGCGCTCGCCTGGTGATCATCAACGCGGAGGAGACGCCGTACGATGGCCTGGCCGACGCGGTCCTGCGCCGGCCGATCGGGGAGACGCTGCCGCGCCTGGCCGGGATCGCGCTCGGCGGCGGGCGGTGATCCGGGGGCCGATGATCTGTTGGCGGGTCGTGACCGTGCGCCTCTTCCACTGGCGTCCGGATCCTGACAAGCTCTATCCGTCGCGGTGCGAGGAGGGATCGGGTTGAGAAGCGGGGGCGCCCGCGCGGAGGCGGTCGAAGGGACCGCCGACGCGCCCGCCGTCGGCATGCCCGGCGGACGACCGCGAACGCGACATACCCGCAGGTACGGGCGGTTGCGCCCCGGCGACCGGGTCGCCGTCGTCGCGCCCAGCGGTCCCGCCGCGCCCGCCCGGCTTGAGGCCGGCTGCGCCGTCCTCCGCGACCTCGGTCTTGACGCGGTGGTCGGAAAGCACGCCCTCGACCGTGTCAACCTCGGCGCCCCGGGCCCCGTCCGGGACGGCTGGCACCGGCTCGCGGGAAGCGACGCCGACCGGGCCGCCGACCTGCAGGCCGCCTGGTGCGACCCCCGCGTCCGCGCGGTGGTGTGCGCGCGGGGCGGCTACGGCGCCACCCGCGTCCTGGACCACCTCGACTGGGACGCGCTGCGCGCCGCGTCGGACGAGGCCGCCGGGTCCGCCCGCGGTCCGAAGATCCTGCACGGATCGAGCGACGTCACGGCCCTGCACGCCGCTTTTGGAACGCGCCTAGGCGTCACGACCTCCTTCGGCCCGATGCCCGCCGGGGTGCTCGCCGACCTCGGCCCGGCCCCCGCAGACGCAGATACAAGCGCAGACACGGGCGAGGGCTCCGCCACGCTGGAGGGCCTGCGCGCCGCGCTGTTCGGCGGCACCGTCGCCCTCCCCGGCACGCACGCGCTGCGGCCGGGCCGCGCCGAAGGACCGCTCACCGGCGGCGCCCTGTCGCTCCTCACGGCCCTGCTCGGCACCCCGTACGCGCCGCCGCCCGCCGCCGGCCGCATCGTCTTCCTGGAGGACGTGGACGAGGCTCCCTACCGGGTCGACCGCATGCTCGTCCAGCTGCTCCAGTCGGGCCGGCTCGACGGCGCCGCGGGCATCGCCCTCGGCACCTGGCGGAACTGCGGCGACCCCGAAGAGCTCGACTCGGTCTTCGCCGCGCGGCTCGGGCCGCTCGGCGTCCCCGTCCTGGCGGGAGTCCCCGCCGGGCACGGCCCCCACCAGCGCACCCTGGAACTCGGCGCGCCCGCCCTCCTGGACACGGCCGCGGCGACCGGCGGCACGGACACGGCGGCGCCGGACGCGGCCGCGCTCACCCTCCGAGCGCCGGGAGGTGCACGATGAGCGGCCGGCACGCCCGCCCCGACCCGGTGGACGACGGAACCCTCGACTCGCTGCTCGTGCTCGTGGCCGAGAGCCTCGGCTACTCCTGCCACCGCGCGCCCGGCGAGGTCGTCATCCTGGAGGGCGCCAAGCGGCTGCCGGTCAGCATGCGCGACCTGCGGCAGCTCGCGCGGCTGGTGCCCCGCGACGACTGGCCCGCGCTGGTCTCCGACCACGTCACCACGATCGTCACCGCGATGGAGGAGCCGCTCGACCTCAGCGACTTCGACCTCGCCCAGCACCTGCTGCGCACCCGCATCTACCCGGCCGAGGCCGACAACGGCGTCCTGGCCGCCCGGCCGTTCGCGCCCGGCCTGATCGAGGTCGTGGTCGTCGACACGCCGACGTCGGTCCGGACGGTCAGCACCGAGGAGATGAACGGCTGGCCGGTCTCCGGCGACGCGCTGTTCATGCTCGGCCGCGCCAACGTCCGCGGCGACGGGCCGCTCCAGGTGGACGAGCAGGACCTCGGCGGCGTCCGCGTCTCCGTCCTGCACGGCTGGACGTTCTACGCCGTGACCCACCTGGCCTGGCTGGAGGAGTACCTCTCGATCGGCCCGTACGGCGCGCTGGTCATCGCCCCGAACCGCAGCCTCATCGTCGCCCACCCGCTCCGCCTGAACGAAGGGTGCCCGAGGGCCCGCTACCGCGCCGCGGTGGCCGCGGCCAACGAACTGCAGGCCCAGGCCCACCGCGCCTACGAGGAGGGGCCGGGCTCCCTCAGCCCGCACCTGTACTGGTGGCGGGGCGGGGAGCTGACCTACCTCGAGACCCGCTACGAGGGCGACTCCCTGGTCCTGCCGGAGGAGTTCTCGTCGGTCCTCGCCACGCTGGCCGCGGAACACTGAGCGCGGGCCGCCGGTGCGGGTCGTCGTAGCGCCCGATTCGTTCAAGGGCAGCCTGTCCGCCGCGCAGGTCTGCGCCGCCGTCGCGGAGGGCGTCCGCCGCGCCGTGCCCGGCGCCCGGGTGACCGCGGTGCCGATGGCGGACGGCGGCGAGGGGACCCTGGACTGCTTCCGCACCGCCCGCGCGGGCGAGCTGGTCGAGACGGCCGCCACCGACCCGCTCGGGCGCCCGGTGACGGCGCGCTACGCGCTGTCCGCCGACGGGCGCTCCGCCGTGGTGGAGCTCGCCGCTGCGTCCGGGCTGCCGCTCGTCGCGGACGTCCCGCCCGATCCGCTGCGCGCCGGCACCGCCGGCACCGGCGAGCTGATCGCGGACGCGGTCCGGCGCGGCGCCCGGGAGGTCCTCGTCGCCGTCGGCGGCAGCGCCGGCACCGACGGCGGCACCGGGCTGCTGCGCGCCCTCGGCGTCCGCTTCCTGGACGCCGCGGGCGCCGAGCTGCCGCCGGGCGGGGCGGCGCTCGCCCGCCTCGCCCGCATCGACGACTCCGGGCTCCCGGACGCGGTGCGCGCCACCCGCTTCCGGGTGGCCTGCGACGTGACCAGCCCGCTCGTCGGGCCGGCCGGCGCCGCCGCCGTGTTCGGCCCGCAGAAGGGCGCGTCCCCCGCCCAGGTGCGGGAGCTGGACGCCGCCCTCACCGTGTTCGCGGACGTGCTGGCCGCCCACTCGGGCGTCCGGGTCCACGACCTGCCCGGGGCGGGCGCGGCCGGCGGCACCTGCGGCGGCCTCGTGGGCCTCCTCGGCGCCGAGCCGTCCCCCGGCGCGCCGCTGGTGGCCGAGGCCGTCGGCCTTCCCGCCGCCCTCGACGGCGCCGACCTGGTGCTCACCGGGGAGGGGCGGGTGGACGGGCAGAGCGCGGCGGGCAAGGTCGTCTCCGCCGTCGCCGCGCTCGCCGCGGAGCGCGGCGTCCCGTGCGTCGCCCTGGCCGGCGGGGTGGCCGGGCCGCTGGACGAGCTGCACGCGCTCGGGCTCACCGCCGCGTTCAGCATCGCCGACGGCCCGCGCGACCTGGCCGGGCTCATGGCCGGGGCCGCTCCGCTGCTGGCCGCGCTGGCCGAGCAGACCGTCCGGCTCTTCGCCCGCTGATCCCGGGTCAGGAGCGGCTGGGCTCGGCCTGTGCCGCCGGGCCCGTTTCCGCCGGTGCCGTCTCGGGCACCGCCTCGGGAGTCCGGGGCCGGATGGTCAGCGCGGGCAGGAAGACGTGCGTGAGCGGGCCGATCGCGACCGCGTACAGGACCGTTCCGACGCCGACCGTTCCGCCGAGCAGCCAGCCGCTGGCGAGCACGGTCAGCTCGATCCCCGTCCGGACCGCCCGGAGCGAGTGGCCCCGCGCGGCGATACCGGTCATCAGGCCGTCGCGCGGCCCCGGGCCGAGGCCGGCGCCGATGTAGCAGCCGGTGGCGAAGCCGCCGACCAGCACGGCGGTGATCAGGTAGGCCCAGCGCGCGCCGGCCGCCTCCGGCGCGGGCAGCAGCCAGAGGAACAGGTCGGCGAAGACGCCGATGAGCAGGGCGTTGCTGACCGTGCCGATCCCGGGCCGCTGGCGCAGCGGGATCCACGCGAGCATCACCACCGCGCCGGCGATGACGACCCAGGCGCCGATCGACAGGCCGAGACGGCGCGACAGGCCCTCGTGGAGGACGTCCCAGGGCCCGTTCCCGAGGCCCGACGACACCTGCAGGGCGATCCCGAGCCCGTACAAGGCCAATCCCACGTAGAGCTGCACCAGGCGGCGCGCCATCAAGGCCATTTACCTACTCCTCGCAACGATCGGCCAGCTTTCGCTCCACTCTGACGGAAAGTGGCCTGGTAATGATAGGTCCAATGTGCGAAAGTGGTTTGCGTGAGCACTCGATATGTGAGCGGGCAGCACCTGGCGCGGCTGGTCGGTGACGTGTCGGGCGAGCGCCCCGTCTACGGCGCGCTGGCCCGGTCGGTGCGCGGCCTCGTCCTCGACGGGCGGCTCGCGCTGCGGACCCGGCTGCCCGCCGAGCGGGACCTGGCCGCCGCCCTCGGCGTCAGCCGGACCACGGTCACCGCCGCCTACGACCGGCTCCGCGACGAGGGCTACATCCAGAGCCGCCAGGGCGCGGGGAGCTGGACGGTGCTGCCCCCGGTGCGGATGTCGTCCGCCGATCCGCGGACCGCGCAGGCGGGCGCGCGGTTCGGAAAGGCGCACCCGCCGCCCGACGACGCCGACTTCATCGACCTCGGCTGCGCCACCCCCGCCGCCCCCGCGATCTTCGGGGAGGCCGTGGCCGCCGCCGTCGACGAGCTGCCCCGCTACAGCTCCGGCCCCGGCTACGAGCCCGCCGGGCTGCTGGGCCTCCGCCGGATCATCGCCGACGGGTACACCGCGCGCGGCGTCCCCACCGGCCCGGACCAGATCGTCGTCACCACCGGCGCGCAGCACGCGTTCACGCTGCTGACGCAGACCCTCATCGAGCCCGGGGACGCCGTCATGATCGAGCGGCCCACCTACCCGCACGCGCTCGGCACGCTGCGCCGCCGCGGCGCCCGGCTCGTCCCCGTCGGCGTCAACGAGGGCTGGGACGTCGAGCTCGCCGCCGGCGCGATGCGGCAGGCGGCCGTCCGGATGGCCTACACGATCCCGGACTTCCAGAACCCGACCGGGCACCTGATGCCGGCCGCCGGCCGCGCCGCGCTCGTGGACGCCGCCCGCCGCGCCGACGCGTTCCTCGTCGCCGACGAGACCTTCGCCGACCTCGCGCACGACCTCGACGCGCCCCGGGAGCCGCCGCTGGCGGCCTTCGACTCCGGTGGGCGGGTCATCACCATCGGCTCGGCGTCGAAGCTGTTCTGGGGCGGCCTGCGGATCGGGTGGATCCGCACCACCGCGCCGCTGGCGCGCCGGCTGGTGCTGGCCCGCGAGCCGTTCGACATGGCGAGCCCGGTGCTGGAGCAGCTGATCGTGCGCGAGCTGCTGCTGCGAGTGGCGGAGGTGCGCGCCGAGCGCGCGGAGGGACTGCTCCGCGGCCGCGACGCGCTCGCGGGGGCACTGCGCGAGCTGCTGCCTGGCTGGGAGTTCCGGCTGCCCGCCGGCGGCATGTCGCTGTGGGCGCGGCTCGGCGCGCCGATCGCCACCCCGCTCGCCGAGACGGCCGAGCGGCTCGGCCTCCGCGTCGTCGCCGGCCCGGTCTTCGGCGTCGACGGCGTGCTGGAGGACTACGTCCGGCTGCCCTACGTCCTGCCCCCGGAGACGCTGCGCACGGCCGTCGAGCGCCTGGCGCTGGCCCACCGGGAGGCCGAGTCCGCCCCCGCGACCCGGTCCCTGCCCGCCTACGTCTGAGCGCCCAGCGCGTGCGGCCCGTGCGGCGTTCGCGCGGGCTAGGGGGCGCGCTGGATGTAGCCGACCAGGTGCTCGCGCTCGCTCTCGAGCTCGTCGATGGCGCTCTTGACCACGTCGCCGATGCTGACGATGCCGGCGAGCCGGCCGTCCTCGACGACGGGCACGTGCCGGAACCGGTGCTCGGTCATGGCGCGGCGCAGGTCCTCCACCTTGTCGGACGGGCCGCAGCTGCGGACCTCAGCGGTCATGATGTCGGAGACGGGCCGGTCGAGCAGCGCGGCGCCGCGCTCGTGCAGCGACCGCACGACGTCGCGCTCGGAGACGATGCCGGCGATCGACGCGCCGTCCGGCGAGACCACCGCGGCCCCGATGTTGTGCTCCGCCAGGACGGAGAGCAGCTGCCGCACGGTGGCCTCGGGCCGCACCGTGGCCACCGCGTCTCCCTTCCTCCGCAGGATGTCGCGAATCCGCATTCGTCACGCTCCGGTGCCAATTCGGGTGCCCGGGGGGCGAAGCCTGCCGGGGGCGGGCCGGTCGCCGGGCTTTCTGCAAAGGTCGCACGTTCCGGCGCCGGGGAAAACCCCGCGGCGGTAAACCTCGCGATTGGAGAGGCTACGGCGCCAGCAGGCGGCCGAGGGCGCCGAGGGCGGGCGTCAGCAGGCGGCCCGCGGGGGAGGCGTGGGCCAGCGCGGCGCGGGCGGCGTTCGCGCCGCACGCGCCGTGCACGCCGCCGCCCGGATGGGCGGACGCGGACGCCAGGTACAGGCCGGCGACCGGCGTCTCGGCGCGGCCGAGGCCGGGCACGGGCCGGAACACGAGCTGCTGGTGGAGCATCGCGGTGCCGCCGTTGAGGGCGCCGTTCCGCAGGTTGGCGTCGTGCTCCCGGAACGCGGGCGGGGCGGTGATGCGGCGGTCGGCGATCAGGGAGCGGAAGCCCGGGGCCAGGCGCTCCAGGACGTCCTCCAGGCGCGCGGCCATGGCGGCCCGTTCGCGCTCGTCCCAGGTGCCGGTGATGCCGTCCGGTCCTGCGTCGGCCCTCACCCGCTGGGGCACGTGCGTGTAGGCCCAGGCCGATTCGGTGCCGGCCGGGGAGCGGGACGGGTCCGCGGTCGTGAGCTGCCCGAGGATCGCGAACGGCTCGGCCGGGACGCGGCCGGTGGCGAGCTGCGCGCTGTAATCGCTCATCGCGTCCATACCGGGGGAGAGATGGACGGTTCCGGCGCGGGCCGCGCCGGGCGACGCCCAGGGGATCGGTCCCGACAGCGCCCAGTCGACCTTGAACGTGGCGTGGTCCCAGTCGAAGCGGTCCATGTCCGCGCGGAGCGCGCCGGGCAGGTCCTGCCAGCCGACCAGCCCGCCGTAGAGGAGGGGCGCCGCCACGTCCGCCAGCACCGCCCGGGTCGCGCGCACCGGCTCGCCCGACGCGGTGCGGACGCCGAGCGCCCGGCCGCCGCGGACGACGACCGACGCGACCGGGGTGCCGCAGCGGACCCGCCCGCCCCGGGACTCCAGCCGCCGCACCAGCGCCGCCGTCAGCTCGCCCGCGCCGCCCTCGGCCACCGGCCAGCCGTACCGCTGCCCGATCATGGCGAGCAGCCAGCCGAACAGCGCCCCGCCCGCCGTCTCCGGGGCCATGTCGGTGTGCAGCGCCCCGCCGGCGAGCATCACCGGTCCGCCCGGCCCGGTGAACTCGTGCTCGCCGAACGTGCGCGCGGGCGACAGCAGCGTGCGCAGGACGCGGAGCCCGCCCGCGCGCCGCGCCGCCGCGGCCAGCGGGAGCGCGCCGCGGACGGGCGGGAACGGCGTGAGCAGGGCGTGCAGGAGGGGGTCCCCCAGCTCGTCCCAGAGCCGGCAGAGCCGCAGCCACGCCTCACCGTCCCCCTGCGCGAACGCGTCGAGCCCGGCGGCGGTCTTGTCCCGGTCGCGTTCGAGGACGGCGCACCGCCCGTCCGGCAGCGGGTGCGCGAGGACGGCGGGCGCGTGCCGCCAGCGCAGCCCGTGCCGTTCGAGGCCGAGGGCGCGCATGGCGGGGGACGCGACGCCGAGGGGGTAGAACGCGCTGCACACGTCGCTGACGTAATCCGGGTGGACGCCCCGGTCGCTGCGCACGGCCCCGCCCGGTTCGGGCTGCGCTTCGAGGACCACCACGTCCCAGCCGGCGTCGGCCAGCACGTTCGCGGCGACGAGCCCGTTGGGCCCCGCTCCGATGACCACGGCGTCCGCCATGCGGCACCGTCCCTCCCGGTGGGCGACGCCCTACGGGTACCCGGGACGGCGGTGTTCAGCCCCGGCGGGCCAGCAGGCGCACGAGGCGCGGGCACACGCGGTAGGCCGCCCGGCGCAGCCGCGCCCCGGCCGTGACCGGGACGACCGCCCGGTCGGCGCGGACCGCGGCGACGATCCGCTTCGCGACCTCGTCCGGGCCGGGCCCGCGCCCCGCGCCGCCGGGCACGCAGACGGCGCTGACCCCGATGCCCTTGCCCTTCAGCTCGGCGCGCAGGCATTCGGACAGCATCAGCGCGGCCGCGTCCCCGGTGGCGGCGGCGGGCAGCGCGCGCGACGGCGCGAACGCGGCGGCGGACAGCGTGTTGACGATGTGGCCGCCCTGCTTGCGCTCCGCCATCTGCGCGGCGAACAGCCGCGAGCCGTGGATGACGCCCCAGAGGTCGACGTCCAGGGCCGCCTTCCAGTCCTCGGCGGAGTGGTCGAAGAACGCCCCGGCCGTGGGCGCGCCCGCGTTGTTGACGACGACGTCCGGAACCCCGTGCTCGTGCAGCACCGACTTGGCGAAGCCCTCCATGGCGGCGAGGTCGGTCACGTCCACCGTGTAGGGGTGCCCCGCCGGGCCGAGCAGCCCGGCGAGTTCCGCGGTCCGCTGCGCGGCGGCCGGGTCGATGTCGGCGGCGACGACCTCGGCGCCGCGCTCGGCGAACGCCAGCGCGGTCGCGCGGCCGGTGCCGCCGCCCGCGCCGGTGACGACGACGAGCGAACCGTCGAAGGCGCGCCGCCCCTCGGCCACCCTGGCCCCGCGCAGCGCGCGGGACTCGGCCGCGGAGAGCGGGCCGCCCTGGACGCCGGTGACGTGCTCGCCGATCCAGCGCGCGACGGCGTCCGGATGGCTGCGGGGCACCCAGTGGCCGGCGGCGACGGGCCGGACCGACAGGTTCGGCACGCGGCCGGCGAGCCCCCCCACCAGGTGCGGTGAGACGAACAAGTCCCGGGTGGGGACGATGACCTGCGTCGGCACGTCCGTCCGCCGGTCGAGCGGCCCGCGTAGCCGCCGCAGCATGTTCGCCCGGTACAGGCCGGTCCCGGACGCGCCGTCGCGCGCCAGGCTCTTGGCCGGATGCCCGGGACGCGCGGGGACGCCCTCCCCCCGCTCCAGCGCGCGGGTGAACACCCGGGAGAACCCGGCCCGCCACATCAGTTCCGGCAGCAGCGGCGTCTGGAAGACGTAGATGTACCAGGACCGCGCCGCCTGCCCGGCCGCCCGCCGGAGGTTCGACGGCGCAGGGCGGGTGAGGTTGCGGCGCATCCAATGCCCCACATGGTCCAGGCACGGCCCGGAGATCGAGGTGAAGGAGGCGAAGCGGTCCGGCATCGTGCAGACCGCCTCCCACGACTGGATGGAGCCCCAGTCGTGCCCGACCAGGTGCACCTTGCGTTCGGGCGCGGTGGCGTCCAGCACGGCCTGCATGTCGCCCATCAGGTACTCGAACATGTAGCGCCTGCGCCCGACCGGCCTGGAGGACGCTCCGGCGCCGCGCACGTCGTACCGGACGACGTGGAACCGCCCGGCGAGCCGCTCGGCGACCTCGTCCCAGACGGCGTGGGTGTCGGGGTAGCCGTGGACGAGCAGGACGGTCGGGCGGGACCGGTCGCCTTGCTCGTAGACGGCGAGGTCGACGCCGTCGCCGCGGACCCGCCGCCGGATGACGGGGGACGCCGGGGGTGTCATGTCGTTGTGTCTCTGGAGGGGCTAGGGGGTGAGGGGAGTCTAGAGGACTCTAGTAGGGGTCGTAACCCGCCGCCCTCGCGGCGGGGGACTGCATCAGGTACTCCAGCGCCCGCGGCGTCGAGCAGACCTTGGACGGGTGGTGGCCCGGCCGGAGGTAGACGGGCGCCTCACCGAGCAGCAGCCGGAAGATGCCGGGGACGTGCCCCAGCCGCACGGACCGCCGGTACGACCGGTACACGCGCAGCGGCGTCACCCGCTTCTTCACCGTGGGGTCCTGCTTGAGCAGGTACAGGGACCCGCCGATCAGCGCCCAGTACAGGAAGAACAGCGACACCACCCAGGCGGCCACGCGGGTGAGGTAGCCGCCGCCGAACGCCTTGTACACGTCGAACACGACCGACCGGTGCTCGACCTCCTCCGCGCCGTGCCAGCGCAGCAGGTCCAGCATCGTCGGGTCGACCCCGGCCTTCTCGAACCTGTCGTTGTCCATGATCCACTGGCCGAGGACGGCGGTGTAGTGCTCGATCGAGGCGACCGCGGCCAGCTCGAACCGCAGCCGGCGCCGCCACGCCCGCGGGTTCTTCTCCTTCAGCGCCGCCATCTGCGCGGGCCGGTCCGCGTTGCCCTTGGCCGCCGCGTTGGTGATCTTGGAGACGTCGATCCCGTTGGCCTCCAGGATCTGGTCGAGGACGCCCTGGTGGGAGCGGGCGTGCACCATCTCCTGCCCGATGAAGCCCTTGATCTCCTCCAGGAGCCGCTCGTCCTTGATGTAGGGGCGGGCGTCCTTGACGCACTGGATGAACCACTTCTCGCCCTCGGGCAGGACGATGTGGAACGAGTTGATGATGTGGGTGGCGACCGGGTCGCCGGGCACCCAGTGCAGCGGCGTCTCCGACCAGTCGAAGGACACGCGCCGAGGCTTGATCGGCGGATGGCGCTCGTCGATCCCGGACGCCGGTCCGCCGCCAGTCAGGGGCCTCGTCATCCCGTTCCTCGCTTCCGCATGCCGGAACGCGGCGCGGGCGCGCACGCGTGTGTCCATTGGTGGACGAGTCAACTCGAGTGGGCCGCAGGTTTCTTGAGAAGGACCCAACAAGTTACCGTCCGGTTTTCGACCCGTGATGACAAGTGGGCGCTTACGGGGCGAGGCGCTCGGCTCCCGTGTAGACGTTCATCGTCTCGCCCCGCAGGAACCCGACGAGCGTCATTCCCGCGTCCTCGGCGAGATCGACCGCGAGCGACGACGGCGCCGAAACCGCCGCCAGCACCGGCACGCCCGCCGTCATCGCCTTCTGGGTCAGCTCGAACGACGCGCGCCCGCTCACCATGAGGACCGTCCCGGCGAGCGGCAGCCGCCCCTGGCGCAGCGCCCATCCGACCACCTTGTCGACCGCGTTGTGCCGGCCCACGTCCTCGCGCAGCGCCAGCAGTTCGCCGCCGGCGTCGAACAGGCCCGCCGCGTGCAGGCCGCCCGTCCGGTCGAAGACCCGCTGGGCCTTGCGCAGCCGGCCGGGGAGCGCCGCGAGCACGCCCGGGGTGAGCCGCAGCGGATCGGCGCCCACCTCGTAGGGCCGGTCCGCGCGCAGCGCCTCGACGCTGGACTTCCCGCAGACACCGCACGCGCTCGTCGTGGTGAAGGCCCTGGTCATGGAGTCGTCGGGGGGCGGCACCCCCGGCGCGAGCGCGACGTCCAGCGTGTTCTGCTCCGCGGTGTCGGCGCAGTAGCGCATCGTCGCCAGGTCGTCCGCGCTCCCGATGACGCCCTCGGCCGCCAGGAAGCCGGCGACGAGGTCGAAATCGTGCCCCGGCGTCCGCATGGTGATCGTGAGGGGCTTGCCCGCGACGCGGATCTCCAGCGGCTCCTCGACCGCAAGCGTGTCCGGGCGGCGCCCGCGCGACCCGGAGGTACTGAGCCGCAGCACGGGCCTGCGCACGGTGATCCGCCCCATGGCGTGAACGTACCCGGGAAACCGGGCGGTAACGAAAAGTTCTCTCCGAAACGTCCTGATTTGTGTCCCATTCTTCTCGGGACCGGGCGCCCTGGTCCGGGCCCGCCCCGCGGATCGATCATGAGAGTGCATCAGGCGGCCCACGGGGGGACGCCGCTGGCACACAGGGGTGAAGACACCGATGCGCAAGTTCCTTGTCCTGCCCGTCCTGATCGGTGGCCTCGTGCTCTCCGTCGCGGGCTGCGAGGTCACGAAGACCGTCTCCGCGGCCAAGGTCGAGGAGCAGCTCGACGCCAAGTTCGGCCCGCCGTTCGACGACGCCGGCATCGGCCCGGCCACCAGCGAGTGCCCGGAGAGCCTCAAGGGCGAGGTCGGAGCCACGCTCGAGTGCACCGTCCGCGACGCGACGGGCCGCGAGTACCGCATGATCGTGACCGTGACCTCCGTCGAAGGGGACCAGGTCAACTTCACGATGAAGGAGGCGTAGCGGCGCCGCCGGCCGGGCGTGGGGGAGCCCGGCCGGCGCCCCGGGCGGGTGAACGGGGTTCAGCTGGGAATCGGGAGGTGTATGGGCCTCCCGGCGAGGAACCGTCTAGATTTGGGTCCTTATCCCTTCCGCCCAGCAGAGAGTGGTATCCGGCACCCCATCATGAGCACGTCACCAGGGAAGAAGAACCAGGTCGCAACCGGACTCAAGCGCCGAGGGACCCTCCTCGCGGCGGCCTTGCGGCCGCCGGGCCGCGCGCAGGGGCCGGAGGGGGCGTCCGCGGCGCCCCCGGGCGAGGACGAGGCGGGCGCGCTCGTCCCCTCGAAGGTTCCCCGGATCGTGGAGTCGCCGGTCTTCGTCCTGTGCTCGGTGCGTTCGGGCTCGACCCTGCTCCGCGTGCTCCTCAACAGCCACTCGCAGATCCGCGCTCCGCACGAGCTCCACCTGCGCCACCTCAAGGTGAAGCCGGGCCGCGAGTTCACTTACGACATCATGGGCGAGCTGGGGCTGGACGTCCGCGAGCTGCAGTACATGCTCTGGGACAACGTCCTCTCGTACGAGCTCCAGCGCAGCGGCAAGACGCAGATCGTGGAGAAGACGCCGTCCAACGCCCTGATCTGGCGCCGGCTGGCCGCCGCGTGGCCGGAGGCGCGCTACCTCTTCCTGCTCCGCCACCCCGCCTCGATCGTCGAGTCGGTCCTGGCGAGGCGCAAGGGCTCGGCCCCGGAGACGGTCGTCCCGGAGATCCTCCGCTACGCCGAGCACATCGAGGAGGCCAGGAACGCGCTCCCCGGCCTCACCGTCCGGTACGAGGAGCTGACGGCCGAGCCCGAGCGCGTGACCACGGAGATCTGCTCCTACCTCGGCGTGGAGTGGGAGCCGGGGATGCTGGACTACGGCCGGCTCAGCCACGGCCCCTACCGCGCCGCCTTCGGCGACTGGGGCGCGAAGCTCAAGTCCGGTGAGATCCAGCCGGCCCGCCCGCTGCCGCCCGCCGGCGATGTCCCGCCCGAACTGCGGGACATCGCCCGCGCCTGGGACTACATCGGCGCCGGGTGACCGCGCGGACGTGAAGACGCCGGGCCCGGGCCGGCGCGGCCCGGGCCCGGCGGAGGCCCGCGGAGGCGTACGGGAATCGAACCCGCCGTCCCGAGATCCTCGGGACCATCGGCTTTGAAGGCCGGGGAGGCCACCAGGCGCTCGCACGCCTCCGCCGACGATCTTAGCCGTCGCCGGTCTCAGCCCTGGTAGAGGTCCTCGATGGCCGCGGAGTACTTGGTGTGGACGACGCGCCGCTTGAGCTTGAGGGTCGGGGTGAGCTCCTCGCTCTCGGCGGTCCACTCGGCGGGCAGCAGGCGCCACTTCTTCACCTGCTGGACGCGGGCGAGGCGGGCGTTGGCGTCCTCGACGGCCTTGGCGACCTCCTCCAGGATGAGGGGGTTGTCGGCGAGGGCGGCCAGGTCGGTGGTGTCGATGCCGTGGGCGGCCGCCCAGACGGGGGCGACCTCGCCGTCGAGGGTGATGAGCGCGACGACGTAGGGGCGCCGGTCGCCGAAGGCGAGGGCCTGGCCGATGAGCGGGTGCTCCTTCAGATGGTTCTCGATCATGGACGGGGCGATGTTCTCGCCGCCGGCGGTGATGATGAGCTCCTTCTTGCGGTCGACGATCTTGAGGAAGCCGTCGTCGTCGAGGCGGCCGACGTCGCCGGTGTGCACCCAGCCGTCGGAGTCGATCAGCTCGGCGGTCGCCTCCGGGCGGCCCAGGTAGCCGGGCGTGCAGGTGCTGCCGCGGACGAGGATCTCGCCGTCCTCGGCGAGCTTCAGCTCCACGCCGGCGAAGGGGCGGCCGACCGTGCCGAGCTTGAAGGAGTCGGCGAGGTTGGCGGTGATGGCGCCGGTGGTCTCCGTCATCCCGTAGGCGTCGAAGATCTTCAGGCCGAGGCCCGCGAAGAACCGGGCGACGTCGACGGGCAGCGGGGCGGCGGCGCTGGACGCCTGCATCACGCGGTCCAGGCCGAGCATGGCCCGCATCGGGGTGAGGACCGCCGCGTCGGCCTTCTCGAACGCGGCGGTGATCTCGGGGGTGAGCGTGTTGCCGAACTCCTGGGCCTGCACGTAGGCGCGGCCGGCGTCGAGGGCGGCGGCGACGGCCTGCTTCTTGGCCTGGTCCTGCTCGGCCGACAGCACCGCCTGGATGCCCGCCATGATCTTCTCCCAGACGCGGGGCACACCGAAGAACGAGTGCGGCCGGACCTGGGGGAGGATCGAGGTGAGCTGGGCGGGGTCGGGGCAGAAGTGGATGTGGGAGGCGAGCCGCACCGGCAGGTAGTAGCTGAGGACGCGGTCGGCGATGTGCGCGAACGGCAGGTAGGAGACGCCGGCCGGGTGGTCGGGCAGCACCGAGCTGCGCTTCACCATCGCGCCCTCGTGCAGCACCATCGAGTGCGTGATGAGGACGCCCTTGGGGTCGCCCGTCGTGCCGGACGTGTAGAGCAGGGTGACGGTGTCCTCGGGCTTGACGGCCTGCCAGCGGCGGTCGATGGCGGCCGGGTCCGCGGCGAGCTCCCCGCGGCCGAGCTCGGTGAGCGCGTCCCAGGTCATGAAGCGGTCGCCGGCGGGGCAGTCGGCCGCCTCCACGACGATGACCTTGCGCAGCTCGGGGAGGCGGTCCAGGACGGGCTCCCAGCGGTCGAGCTGGTCCCGGCCGTTGAGGACGGCGTACTTCGCGGAGCAGTCGCCGGCGACGAACGCGATCTGGTCCGGCGCGAGGGTGGCGTACACCGTGGTGGGGATGCCGCCGGCGTGCACGGCGCCGAGGTCGGCCAGGATGTGCTCGGAGCGGTTCGGCATCATCAGCGCGACCACGTCGCCCGCCTCGAGGCCGAGGGCGGCGAAGCCCGCGGCCGTCTCCAGCGCGCGGGTGCGGGTGCCGGCCCACGTCAGCGTCCTCCACTCGCCGTCGACGCGGTCGGAGTAGGCCGGCAGGTCGCCGTGCCGCTCGGCGGTCTCGGCGAGGCCGGTGCAGATCGTCTGTCCCGCGAGGGCCTGGTCGAGTTCGGCCCGGTCTTCCTGGATCCCCATGTCGCCCCTACTAGTAAGTGATGACTTGCAGAGTCAGATCGCACCATGCCGAACACCGTTCGGACAAGTCTTTCCGGGATTTCGGGGCTGGTCGGAGAGCGATCTAGGCCGTGGGTGACCACCCGGCCACTGTCCGTTTCTTGATCATTTGCGATAGTTGTGCGTTAAATCATGCGGTGACTCGCCTCGCCCCCGTCGCCCGCCTCACGCAGTACGCGCACGGCGGTGGCTGCGCGTCCAAGATCCCCCCGGCGGAGCTGGAGCGGCTGGTGACCGGCCTCACCGGCGGCGACGCGCTCGTGCTGGGCGGCCCGGACGGCGACGACGCCGCCGTGGTGCGGATCGAGGGCGGCCGCGCGGTGGTCTCCACCGCGGACTTCTCCACCCCCGTCGTCGACGACGCCTACGACTGGGGCCGCATCGCCGCGGCGAACGCGCTGTCGGACGTCTACGCGGTCGGCGGCACGCCGGTGATGGCCCTCAACCTGCTCGGCTGGCCGAGCGACGCGCTGCCCGCCGAACTGGCCCGCGAGGTCCTGCGCGGCGGGCGGGACCAGGCCGCGCTCGCCGGCTGCGTCATCGCGGGCGGGCACAGCGTCGACGACCCCGAGCCCAAGTACGGCCTCGCCGTGACCGGCGTCGCCGACCCGGGCCGGCTGCTGCGGCTGGACGCCGCGCGCCCCGGCCTCCCGCTGTCGCTGACCAAGCCGCTCGGCGTCGGCGTCCTCAACGCCCGCCACAAGACCACGGGCGAGTCCTTCCCGCACGCGGTGGAGACGATGACCGCGCTCAACTCCGACGCCGGCCTCGCCGCCCTGGAGCGCGGGGTCGCCTGCGCGACGGACGTGACCGGTTTCGGGCTGCTCGGCCACCTGTACAAGCTCGCGCGGGCGAGCGGCGTCACGGCCGTCGTGAACGCCTCCGCCGTGCCGTACCTGGACGGGGCGCGGGCCGCCGTGCGCGACGGCTTCGTCCCCGGCGGGTCGCGGCGCAACCTCGCGTGGGTCACCCCGCACACCGACTTCCACCGGATCGGCGAGGAGGAGCGGCTGCTGCTCGCCGACGCGCAGATCTCCGGCGGCCTGCTGATCGCCGGCGAGATCCCCGGCGCGCCCGTCATCGGCGAGCTGGTCCCGCCGGGGCGCCGCACCCTGGTCGTGCGCTGACGCCCGCGTCCCGGCGCCCGTGTCGCCGATGCCGCCGCGGGTAGGGCCTCGCGGTGAGGGGCGCCCGGGAGCGGGGGAGGGAGCGCATATGACCATCGGCGGGCTCGTCGCGGCCGTCGTGCTGGGCGCGGCCGTCGGGACGCTCGGACGGCTGGTCGTGCCGAACCGGGAGAGCATGCCGGTCTGGTTCGGGATGGCGGCCGGCATCGTCGCGGCGTTCGCCGGGACGGGCCTGGCCGACGTGTCCGGCGTGACGGACGGCGGCTGGACCTTCGGGGAGACGGCCCTGCAGGTCGCCGCCGCGGTCGTGGGAGTCCTGGTGGTGACGGTGCTCTGGCCGAAGCGGACCCGGCGCTAGGACCCGCCGCCCCCGCCCCGGAGGGCTAGGTCGCCTTCCGCAGCACGGGGCGGAGGGTCTCCAGGACGTCCGGATCCTCGATCGTGGACGGGACGGTGACGTCCTGCCCGTCGGCGATGCCCCGCATCACGCCCCGCAGGATCTTGCCCGACCGCGTCTTCGGCAGCGCCGGGACGATGCTGATCTCCTTGAGGGAGGCGACGGGCCCGACCTGCTCGCGCACCATCCCGATCAGCTCGGGGCACAGCTCCTCCGGCTCGGCGAGGACGCCGCTCTTCAGCACGACCAGCCCGCGCGGCACCTGCCCCTTGAGCGCGTCGTGCACGCCGATGACGGCGCACTCGGCGACGGCCGGGTGGGAGGCGATGACCTCCTCCATCGTCCCGGTGGACAGCCGGTGCCCGGCGACGTTGATCACGTCGTCGGTGCGGCCCATCACCCAGACGTAGCCGTCCTCGTCGATGTGCCCGCCGTCGCCGGTCAGGTAGTGCCCGGGGAACTTGGTCAGGTAGGACTCGACGAAGCGCTCGTCGTCCTGCCAGAGCGTGGGCAGCGTCCCGGGCGGCAGCGGCAGCCGGATCGCGATGTCGCCGTCCGTGCCGGGCGGCAGCGGCGAGCCGTCCGGGCCGAGGATCCGCACGTCGTACCCGGGGACCGGCACCGACGGCGACCCGGGCTTGACCGGCAGGGGCTCGAGCCCGCGCAGGTTCGCCACGATCGGCCAGCCGGTCTCGGTCTGCCACCAGTGGTCGATGACCGGCCGGTCCAGGACCCGCGACGCCCACCGGTACGTCTCGGGGTCGAGCCGCTCCCCGGCGAGGAACAGCGTGTCCAGCGCCGACAGGTCGTGCCCGGCGAGCAGCGCGCCCTCCGGGTCCTCCTTCTTGACCGCGCGGATCGCGGTCGGCGCGGCGAACAGCGCCTTCACCCGGTGCTGCGCCGCGACCCGCCAGAAGGCGCCCGCGTCCGGAGTGCCCACGGGCTTGCCCTCGTACAGGACGGTCGTGCAGCCGGTGAGCAGCGGCGCGTACACGATGTAGGAGTGCCCGACGACCCAGCCCACGTCGGACGCGGCCCAGAACACGTCGCCGGGCCCCACGCCGAACACGTTCTCCATGGACCAGCGCAGCGCCACCGCGTGGCCGCCGTTGTCGCGCACGACGCCCTTGGGCCGCCCCGTCGTCCCGGACGTGTACAGGATGTAGAGGGGGTCGGTGGCGGCGACGGGCACGCACTCGGCGGGCTGCGCGGCGGCGACGGCCTCGTCCCATTCCACGTCCCGCGGGCGGACGAGGTCGGCGTGCAGCTGCTCGCGCTGCCGGATGACGCACCGGTCGACCTTGTGCCTGGCCATCTCCAGCGCCTGGTCCAGCAGCGGCTTGTAGGGCACGATCCGGCCGGCCTCGATGCCGCAGGAGGCCGACACGACGGCCTTGGGCCGGGCGTCGTCGATGCGGACGGCCAGCTCGCGCGCCGCGAACCCGCCGAACACCACCGAGTGCACCGCGCCGAGCCGCGCGCAGGCCAGCATCGCGATCACGGCCTCGGGCACCATCGGCAGGTAGATCACCACCCGGTCGCCGCGGTCGACGCCCTGCGCCCGCAGCGCCCCGGCGAACCGCGCGACCAGGTCGGTGAGCTCGCGGTAGGTGTAGGTCCGCACCGTCCCGGTGACGGGGCTGTCGTAGATGAGCGCGGCCTGGTCGCCCCGCCCCTCCTCGACGTGCCGGTCCAGGGCGTTGTCGCAGGTGTTCAGCTCACCGCCGGTGAACCACCGGTAGAAGGGGGGCGCCCCGTCGTCCAGGACCCGGTCCGGCGGGACGAGCCAGCGCACGTCCCGCGCCGCCAGGCCCCAGAATCGGGTCGGATCGGCGATGCTGCGTTCGTACGCGGCCGCGTAGGCGCCCATGTCGTCCTCCCGGTTGCGGGTCCCGTGCCCGACTGCGATCCGGCCCGGACTGGATTCGGGCCCACCCCTATAGGGCATGGCGCGGGTGCCGTTCGTCAAGGCCCCCCGCCGCCGCGTGTGCCCGGGACGGCCCGGAACGCCCCGGTCAGCGGGGGTGGCGCAGGCCGTGCGCGAGGGCGACGGCGGCGGCGACGGCCGCGCCCGCGCCGACGATCCAGAAGCAGAGTTCGTACGCGGCGAGGGTGGGGACGGCGGTCCCCGCGAGGACCTGCCCGGCCAGGACGGACGCGGTGACCGCGCCGGCGATGGCGCCGCCCGCGGTGCGCACCAGCGAGTTGATGCCGCTGGCGATGCCGCTCTGGTCCATCGGGACGTGCCGGATGGCGAGCGTGCCGAGCGCCGCGTAGGCGATGCCGAACCCGACGCCCTGGAGGGAGCTGAAGGCGACCATGTCGAGCGGGTGGGAGTTCGACACCGCCAGCCACACGTAGCACAGGCTCGCGAAGAGCGACCCGATGGCGAGCGTGAAGGCGGGGCCGATCCTGGCGGCGATCCACCCGGCCAGGGACGAGCAGACCAGCATCGTCACCGTGTTCGGCAGCATGTAGAGGCCGACGTCCAGCACCGAGCCGTTCAGCCCGTACCCGACCTCCTCCGGCCTCGCCTGCACGAAGCCCGCGATCAGCGTGAACGCGGCGAACATCGAGAAGCCGAGCAGGGCGGAGACGACGTTGGCCGACAGCGACCGCGCGCCGACCAGCAGGTTCAGCCGGACCAGCGGGGCGCGGACGCGCCGCTCGATCACGACCCACACGGCGCACAGCACGGCCGCCGTGCCGAAGAGGCCGAGGACGCCGCCGGACGTCCAGCCCCACGTGTTGCCCTGGCTGATGCCGAGCAGCAGGCAGGTCAGCCAGACGGCGAGGACGGCCACCCCCGGGTAGTCGGGCCGCCCGCCCGCGCGGACGCCGACGTCCCGGGCGGCGGCCGCGACCAGCACCAGCCCGGCGGCGGCCATCGCGCCGGCGACCCAGAACACCGGGCGGTGGCTGTCGGTGCGGGCGGCGATCAGCCCGGTCACGATCATCCCGGCGCTGCCGCCGGCGCCCATGGTGGCGCTGACGACGCCGATCGCGGTGGTCACCCGCTCGGGCGGGAACGTGTCCCGGATCATGCCGATGGCCAGCGGGATCAGCGCGGTCGACACGCCCTGCAGGGCGCGCCCGGCGATCAGTACGAGGAGCGAGCCGGACAGCGCGCAGAGCACCGAGCCGGCCCCCAGCAGGGACAGCGACAGCAGCAGCATCCGCTTCTTGCCGTACATGTCGCCGAACCGCGTCAGCAGCGGGGTGGCGACGGCGCCGGCCAGCAGCGAGGCGGTGAACACCCACGTCACGTCGGTGATCGGGGCGTCGAAGATGTGCATGAGCTGGGGCAGCATCGGCAGCACGAGGGTCTGCTGCACCGCGACGGTCATCCCGGCGAACGCCAGGGCGAGCAGGGTGCGCCCGGTGTGCCCGGGGCGCGCGGCGGGCCGCCCGGCCGCCTCGCGCGCCGTGGTGGGGGCACCCGTCATGCGAAACCTCCATCGGCCGGTCGGCGGCGGGCCGGCCGATCGGCAATCCTGTTAATTAACTTAAGTAATAGTAGAGCGGTAGGTTTAGTGACATGTCGGCACGGGTGCCCCCGGACATCGTGGAGATCGAACGGGCGATCAGCCGGGTGGCGCACATGCTCACCCGGTTCAGGCAGCACGACCGCACCGTCGTCGCGGCGGGCGTCCCGGTCGACCGCGCGGCCGTGCCGCTGCTGCGCGCCCTCGCGGAGAACGAGGGGCCCATGCGACCCGGCGAACTCGCCGTCCGGCTGGCCGTGGAGGCGCCGCACGTCACCCGGCAGCTGCAGCGGCTGGAGCGGGCCGGGTACGTCGAGCGGGTGCCCGACCCCGACGACCGGCGGTGCCTGCGGGTCGGGCTGAGCGGCTCCGGGAGGGCGGCCGTGGAGTCCATCCGGGCGTCCGGGCGGCGCTGGATCGGCGAGGCCCTCGCGGCGTGGTCGCCCGCCGAGCGCGAGCGGCTCGCCGGGCTCGTCAACCGGATGGTCGACGACTTCGAGTCGCACTCCGCGGCGACCTCGGCCACCGAACCTGCCGCGGCCCCGGGTGCCGCCGACCCTGCCGCCAGTGATCCGGACCCCGGTCCGGCGGCCTCCGGCGGTACGGAGGCGGCGGCGCCGACCGGCCGCGCCGGGTCCGGCCGGCACTGAACCGCCGACGATTTCTCCTCGTTCGTGGTTTACGTGAGCTTGGTGAGAAATTGCAGGCCGCGGTGTGGGGACGGCCGGGTTTTGCCGCGGGCACCCGCCTCCATAGGGTTGCCTTCCGTGGACCTCCGTCTGCACAACCCCCGCGATGACTCCCCCCGCACGGGCCGCCGGCCCGCGCCCTTCCGCGTCCCTCCCCTGGAGGGGCCCTGATGCAGGTCGTCACCACCGCCGGCCACGGTGGGCACGGCAAGTCGGCGCTCGTGCGCGCCCTCACCGGCAAGGAGCCCGAGGAACCGGGCGCCTGGACGGAGCTCCCCTCCGGAAGGCGCGTGGCGTTCGTCGACGTCCCCGGCGGCGAGCGCTCGGTCCCGGCCATGCTCGCGGGCGCCGCGTCCGCGCCCGCCGTCCTGCTGGCCGTCGCCGCCGACGAGGGCTGGATGCCGGGGACGCGGGAGCACCTGGAGGCGCTCGGCGCGCTCGGCGTCCGCTTCGGGGTCGCCGCGGTCACCAAGGCCGACGCCGCGGACCCGAAGCTCGCGCTCCGCCAGGTCCGCGAGCGGCTCGCCGGGACCGCGCTGCGCGGCGTGGAGGCGGTCGCGGTCAGCACCGTCACCGGCGCCGGGATGGACGGCCTCGCCGCCGCCCTCGACCGGCTCGCCGGCCGGCTCCCCGTCCCCGACCCCGCCGCCCCGGTGCGGCTGTGGATCGACCGGGCCTTCACCGCCGGGCGGCAGACCGTCGTCACCGGCACCCTCGCCGCCGGGACGATCACAGTCGGGGACGAGCTGCTCCTCATGCCCGCCGGCGCACGCGTCCGCGTCCGCACGATCGGCCGCGCGGGGGAGCCGTGCGAGTCGGTCGGCGGCGTCTCGCGGATCGTGCTGACCCTGCGCGACGCGGGCCGCGTCGACGCCGGCATGGCCCTCGTCACCGAAGGCGCCTGGACCCACACCACCAGCGTCGACGTCCGCACCCGCTTCGGGGAGGCGTCCGGCCGGCTCGCGCGGCGGATGACCCTGCACCTCGGCTCGGCCGCCGTCCCGGTCCGGCTGCGGCCCCTCGGGCCCGACACCGCCCGCCTCACGCTGAACCGGCGGCTCGCGCTGCACCTCGGCGACACCGGGATCCTGCGCGACCCGGAGCGCCGCTCGATCGCCGGGGTGAGCGTCCTGGACGTGCGGCCGCCGACGCTCGTGCGGCGCGGCGCGGGCGCCGCCCGCGCGCGGGAGCTGGCGTCCTGGCCCGACCGGCCGGACGGCACGATCGTGCTGCGCCGGCACGGCGTGCTCCGCAGGTCCGAGCTGTCGGTCATGGGCTGCGCGGCGCCGCCGGACGCCGTCGCGCTGAACGGCGAGTGGCTCGCCGACCCCGCGCACTGGGACTCGCTGTTCCGGCGCCTCGCCGAGGAGACGTCGCGGCACGCCGCCGAGAGCCCCCGCGCCCCGGGACTCCCGCTGGAGACCGTCCGGCTGCGGCTCGGCCTCCCCGCCCGGCAGCTCGTCGCGGCGCTCGTCCGGCCGCCGCTGCGCGTCGAGGCCGGCCGCGTCTACGGCCCGGCCCGCCCCGCGGGAGGCCGGGCACGCCCCGGGACCGGCCGCGGTGGCCACCGCCCCGCCGCCGCCCTGGGCGGACGCCGTGGAGCGCCTCCGGGCCGCGCTGGCCGGCGCGCCGTTCTCCCCGCCGGGCGCCGTCCGGCTCGCGGAGT
>NZ_SMKB01000559.1:0-446 GCF_004348575.1 Actinomadura sp. 7K534 | reverse complement strand
GCCCCGCCCCCGTCACCCACGCGCTCCACACCGTCCGCGGACGCCCCGGCCGACGCCTCCTGACCCGGGAAAGCGGTCGAACCTCCCGACAACTGGCCTTCGCTGCCCCCCTGCGCCGTCCCGCCACCGTCACTCAGGCGCTGCGTGTTGTGCACGGATGCTTCGGACGGCGTCTCGCCCCCCGGGAAGGTGGGCGCGTCTTCCACCGGCTGGCCTTGGCTGCCGCCCTGCGCTGCTCCGCCGCCTTCGACCTGCGGAGAATCACCGATCTGTGCAACCCCGTGCAGCGTGGCTTCGCCTTCGACCGCTCGGTCTTCGTCGCCTGCCAGGTCGTCGTCCGGAGGGGGAGTCGCCTGCCCGGCAAGGGCGCTTTCCGCCCCCGAGGCCGCGCTGGTCTGTGTGGGGGTGTGGCCCGTGGCGCTGCCTCGTGCGGGGTGGTTCTGGGG
>NZ_SMKB01000108.1:0-23609 GCF_004348575.1 Actinomadura sp. 7K534 | reverse complement strand
GTTGTCGGCGGGGGTGAGGAAGATGGTGGCGCCGGCTTCGCGGGCGGCGATCATCTTCTGCTGGATGCCGCCGATGGCGCCTACTTCGCCGTCGGGGGTGATGGTGCCGGTGCCGGCGATGAACTTGCCCTGGGTGAGGGAGCCGGGGGTGAGCTTGTCGACGATGGCGAGGCTGAACATGAGGCCGGCGGAGGGGCCGCCGATGTCGCCGACGCTGATGTCGATCTTGAAGGGGATCTTGAACTGGTCGGCGAGGACGATTCCGACGACGGCGCGTTCGCCGGTGGGGTCGGCGACGGTCTTGAGGGCGGCCCGGTGCTCTTTGCCGGCGCGCTTGTAGGTGACGTTGACGGTGTCGCCGATGTCGTGGGCGGACATGGCGTCGACGATCTGGGTGACGCTGGTGGCCTTGGTGCCGTCGACGGCGGTGATCTCGTCGCCGGGTTTGAGGACGCCGTCGGCGGGGCGGTCCTTCTGGACGTCCTCGATGACGACGCGGGTGGTGACGTCGATGCCGATTTCGCGCAGGGCGGCGGCTTCGGCGCTCTGCTGGGAGTTCTGCATCTGGCGGGTGTTCTCCTGCTCGACCTGCTTCTGCGACTCGTCCTTGGGGAAGATCGTCTCTTCGGGGACGACGGCGGTGTCGCCGTCGAGCCAGCCGGTCAGGGCGGTGAACAGGTCGATGCGTCCGCCGGGGCCGCCGCGGTAGGTGACGGTGGTGAAGTTGAGGTGGCCCTCGTCGGGGTAGGTCTTGCGGCCGTCGATCGTGATGAGCGGCCGGCCGTCGTCGTCGGTGCCGAGGGTGTTCTTCGTGGGTCCGGGTGTCAGCGCCACGTACGGCACCGGCATGACCGAGCCGACGACGGCGAGCAGGAGGACGATCACGCTCGCGACGGTGAGGGTGGCGGCACGACGGGACATGCCGGAAACTCTATGCGGTCGCGGGGATCAGCAGGCGCCGACCCATTCGTCCCCGCCGTCGGCGAAGGTCTGGTGCTTCCAGATGGGGACCTGCGCCTTGAGGTCGTCGATGAGCCGGCGGCCGGCGGCGAACGCTTCGGCGCGGTGCGCGCTGGAGGCGGCGACGATGACGGCGATGTCGCCGATGCGCAGGTCGCCGACGCGGTGCACGGCGGCGAGGCCGATGACGGGGTGGTCGGCGGCGACCTTCTCCATGACGGCGCGGAGCTGCTGCTCGACGGTGGGGTGGGCGCTGTAGGACAGGCCGGTGACGGCGCGGGCGTGGTCGTTGTCGCGGACGGTGCCGGCGAAGACGGCGATGCCGCCGGCGCCGGGGGCGCTGACGGCGGCGAACACCTCGTCGATGGACAGGGGCGTCTCGCGGACGCCGAGCAGCCGGATGACGCCGTCGCGGCCGGCACCGTCTGGGTCTACACCGTCGTGGGTCACAGTCCGCAGGTTACCCTTCGGCGGGTTCGTCCGGTTCGAAGGTGGCGGCGAGGGCTTCGGCGAGGGCGGGGACGAGGTCGGGTCCGGTGAGGACCTCGTCTTCGCTGTCGTGGCGGCGGAGCCGGAGGGCGGAGTGCCGGTTCCCGTCGCGGAGGACGCCGACGACCATGCGCACGTCCTCGCGTCCGGGGTGGGTCGCGGCGAACTCGGCGGCCTCGGCCTCGTCCTCGGGGATGTCGTCCTCGACCTCGGGCGGGAGGACGACCCGCTCCATGACGAGGGCGCATCCTTCGACGGCGTCGGGCCAGGCGATGGAGGCGAGGGCGCTCTCGACGCCGTCCCGCTCGGGGAGGGCGGGTTGTTCGAGTGCGGCTAGAGTGTCCGCATCGGGAGGCAGGCCGAGCTGATCGGCGAGGTCGGGTTCGGCGCGGCGCAGTTCGGTGCTGCGGACGAGCGCGTACAGCCGTGGCGCACCGTCCCAGCCCTCCTGGGCCGAATGACGTTCAAGATCTAGTACTACTTCTTCCAGAAGGCTCACGGGCCCATCTTCCCCGCATTCGGTGCGGGGAGGTGCGGGAACCCCCGCGTGAGTCGGTAAGTTGCATCTACAGGAACCGGCGGGCGGCCGGTGAGCGAGATCTCGATCGGAGGGGCCTCTTGACCTTCCGGACTCCCGGTTTCGGGCGCCGGCTCGGCACCGGACGGACACGGCTGATGCTGCCGATACTGGTGGTACTGGCCGTGTTGCTGACCGTGTTCTTGGTCTTCACGTCGGTCTATACGAACCTGCTGTGGTACCGCTCCATAGGGTTCTCGGACGTCTACAGGACCCAGCTCCAGGCGAAGGTGGTGCTGTTCTTCGGGGCAGGGCTGCTGATGGCGCTGGTGGTGGGCGCGAACGTCGCGGTGGCGTACCGGCTGCGGCCCGCCTACCGGCCGCTGTCGGTCGAGCAGCAGGGCCTGGAGCGCTACCGCGCGGTGATCGATCCGCGGCGCCGGCTGATCGCCTGGTCGATGCTGGGCGTGCTGGGCCTGCTGACGGGTTCGTCGGTGGCGGGCCAGTGGCCGGTGTGGCTGGCGTTCCTGAACCGGACGCCGTTCGGCGTGAAGGACCCGCAGTTCAACAAGGACGTCTCTTTCTACGTCTTCACCTATCCGTTCCTGCGGCTGATCATCGGCGTCGTCTTCGCGACGGTGATCCTGTCGATCGTGGCCGCGGTGATGGTGCACTACCTGTACGGGGGCCTGCGGCTGCAGGGTCCCGGCGACAAGGCGAGCCCGCCCGCGCGGGCGCACCTGTCGGTGCTGTTCGGCGTGTTCATCCTGCTGAAGGCCGTCGCGTACTGGTTCGACCGGTACGGGCTGGTGCATTCCGAACGGGGGGTGACGGCCGGCGCGTCGTACACCGATGTGAACGCGCTGATCCCGGCGAAGACGATCCTCGCGGTGATCGCGCTGATCTGCGCCGCGATGTTCTTCTCGAACCTGCTGCGCCGCGGGATGATGCTGCCCGGCGTCGGGTTCACGCTGCTGGTGCTGTCGGCGATCCTGCTCGGCGGGGTGTACCCGCTGCTGATCCAGCAGTTCCAGGTGAAGCCGGACGAGCTGGCCAAGGAGCGCGAGTTCATCTCGCGCAACATCGAGGCCACGCGCCGTGCGTACGGGGTGGACGGCGCGAAGGTCGTCCAGTACGGGCAGGAACCGGTCACGGACAAGACGAAGCTGCAGCAGGAGGCCGACCAGCTCGGCGGCGTCCGGGTCCTCGATCCGAACGTCGTGGGCGAGACGTTCCAGCAGCTCCAGCGGATCAGGCCGTTCTACCGGTTCCCCGACACACTGGACGTCGACCGCTACCAGATCGACGGGAAGCTGGTCGACACGGTGGTGGCGCTGCGCGAGCTGTCCGGGGCGCCGGAGGGGCAGCGCAGCTGGGTGAAGGACCGCATGGTCTACACGCACGGCTACGGGTTCGTGTCCGCCTACGGCGACCGGTTCGCCGGCGGCGGCGTGCCCGACTTCGTCACGAAGAACATGCCGGTCTCCCCCGAGCAGAAGATCAAGCTGGACCGGCCGGAGATCTACTTCGGCGAGCGCTCGGCGACGTACTCGATCGTGGGCGGGCGCGGCCAGCAGGAGCTGAACTACCCGGACAACAGCGAGTCGGGCCAGCAGAGCAACAACTACGACGGGCAGGGCGGCGTCGCGATCGACTCGTTCTTCCGCAAGCTGCTGTACGCGACGAAGTTCCAGGACAAGAACCTCCTGCTGTCCGGCGCGATCAACGACGACGCGAAGCTGCTGTACGACCGTTCGCCGCGGGAGATGGTGCAGAAGGCCGCGCCGTGGCTCACCCTCGACGGCGACCCGTACCCGGCGGTGGTGAACGGCCGGATCCTGTGGATCCTGGACGGCTACACGACGGCGAACAACTACCCGTACTCGGAGGAGACGAGCCTCGACGACGCGACCCGCGACACCATCACCGACACCCGGTCGGCGGTGGCGCGGCAGGCCGACGACCACGTCAACTACATGCGGAACTCGGTCAAGGCGACGGTGGACGCCTACGACGGCACCGTGCACCTGTACCAGTGGGACGAGAACGACCCGATCACCAAGACGTGGATGAAGGTGTTCGACGACACCGTCCAGCCGCGCTCGTCGATCCCGCCGGAGCTGGAGGCGCACTTCCGCTACCCGCAGGACCTGTTCAAGGTGCAGCGGAAGATCCTCGCGAAGTACCACGTCACGGACCCGTCGGCGTTCTACAACGGCGAGGGTTTCTGGGAGGTGCCGCAGGACCCGTCCGCGAAGGGCAAGCGGCAGCCGCCGTACTACCAGAGCCTGCGGATGCCGGGCCAGGACCAGGCGTCGTTCTCGCTGACGACGGTGTTCAACCCGCGCAACAACCCGCAGCTGGCGGCCTTCATGGCGGTCGGGTCGACACCGGGCCGCGACTACGGGCAGATCCAGATCCTGCAGATGCCGCGCAACGCGCAACCGGCGGGCCCGGGGCAGGTGCAGAACTCGTTCGAGACGGACACGCAGGTGAAGGCCGACCTGTTCGCGCTGAGACAGGGCGGCACGAAGACCGTGCCCGGCAACCTGCTGACGATCCCGTTCGGCGGGAGCCTGCTGTACGTCGAGCCGATGTACACGATGGCGGCGGGCGGCACGGAGCAGCAGCCGTACCCGATCCTCGGCAAGATCCTGGTGCGGTACGGCGACAGCATCGCCGCGGCGGACACTCTCGACGAGGCGCTGAAGCAGGTCCTCGGCGGCGCGACGTCGGCGCCACCGCCGACATCGGAGCCGGACGGGGACGGCGGTGACGGCGGGGACGCGCCGCCGCAGCTGAGCGCGGCCGCGCAGAAGGCGATCGGCGATCTGCAGAAGGCCGTGTCGGACTACGAGGCCGCGCAGAAGAACGGCGACTACCCGGCGATGGGCGACGCCTGGAAGCGGATCAAGGACGCGCAGGCGGCCCTGGCCGCGGCGGGCCAGGAGGAGCCGGCGTCCTCCCCGAGCCCGTCGCCCTCCCCCACCCCGACGGAGAACTAGCACGACGCACGAAGCCGGCTCGGCCCGCCTCCCCTCCGGAGGCGGGCCGAGCCGTTTCCACACCCGGTGCGCGAACCGCGAACCGCTGACGTGCGGCGGTCAGGAGGTCGTGCGGCGTTTGCGGGCTCGGCGGAGGGCCGCCGCGGCGCCCAGGGCGGCGACGGTGGCGCCGGCGGCGGTCGCGGTCGCCACGGTGGCCTCCTTGCCGCCCACGCGGCGTCCGACGACGGCGTGCCGGCCCGCGGTCTCCTCCATGACGGCGCGCAGCGCGGCCGCGTTGTCGTAGAGCGGTTTCCAGCCCGCGGCGCGGAGCCGGGCGCAGTCGACCGCCCAGGGGTAGGCGACATAGTGCAGGTCGGTGGCGGGGACCGGGGTCATGCCGAGGCGGTGCAGGCGCTGCGCGGTGCCGAAGGTGAGGGCGGCGGGGAGTTCGAACGTCCGCTTGCCGGTGATCTCGGTGACCTCGGCGGGGCCGAGCCAGCCCTCGCAGCCGACCGCGACGGGCCCCTCGACCTCGGCGGTGACGACGACGTCCAGCGCGGACGCGAGGTCCTCGATGTGGCAGAACTGCCAGCCGGGCGTGCTGCCCTTGACCGTCAGCAGGCGCGGCGCCTCGAAGTGGCGGGTGACGACGGTGTCGACGCCGGGCCCGGCGAGCGCGGCGGGGCGGACGACGGTGACGTCCAGCCCGGGGTGGGTGGCGGGCGCGGTCGCGGCCAGCTCCTCCATCTCCAGGAAGTCGCCGGCGACGCTGGCGTCGGCCTCGGCGAGCAGCGGCGCGTCCTCGGGGAGCGGGAGCTCGTTGCCGGGCGAGGCGCCGTACACCATCGTGGACGTGACGAGGACCACCCGGCGGACCCGGGCGGCAGCGGCGGCGGTCACCACGGTCTGGGCGCCGCGGACGTTGTGGGTGCGGCGGTCGCGGGGGGCGGCGTCCGGGGAGTGCTCGACGTCCAGGTTGACGAGCACGTCCACGTCGGAGAGCCGGCCGGGCAGCAGCGGGTCCCGGATGTCCACGACACGCCAGACGACCCCGGGCACGTCGCCGCGATGCGCGTCGATGGCGACGACCTTCCGGATCTCTTCCCGTTCGGCGAGCCGGGCGGCGAGCAGCCGCCCCGTCCCGGTGGCCGCGCCGGTGACTGCGACGACCGGGCCCTTGCTACGCCGAGGGCGAACCTTGCCCGTTACCACGGGGGTGCCCCCTTCCTTGTGTACGCGACCTTGCCGTGACCGGCTAACGTTGCGGATATGAGCCCATCATGCATCCCAGGGGCGATCCGATGAGTGACACTCCCTTCGGCTTCAACCGTCCCGGCGACGGAGACGACGACCGGCCCCAGGATCCATTCAAGGGCATGGGCGGCGACATGGCGCAGTTCGCCGACATGCTGCACCGGTTCGCGGACATGATCGGCGGGCAGGGTGCGGGCGGCGCGGGCGGCGGCCCCCTGAACTGGGATCTGGCCAAGAACATCGCGCGCCACCAGGTGGTGGAGCAGGGCGACCCGTCGGTCGTGGACACCGAGCGCCGCCAGGTCGAGGAGGCGCTGCGCCTGGCCGACCTGTGGCTCGACGAGAAGACGACGCTGCCCGCCGGCATCCGCACGCCGCAGGCGTGGAGCCGGTCCGAGTGGATCGAGCAGACGCTTCCGGTGTGGGCGAAGGTGTGCGACCCGATCGCGACCCGCATGGTCGACTCGATGGGCGGCGCGCTCGGCGGCGGCGAGATCCCCGCGGACATGCAGGCGATGGCCGGCCCGCTGATCGGGATGGTCAAGCAGATGGCCGGGGCGATGGTCGGCGGCCAGGCCGGGCAGGCGCTCGGCGCGCTGGCCCGCGAGGTGACGTGCTCGGCCGACGTGGGCCTGCCGCTCGCGCCGGACGGCGTGGGTGCGCTGCTGCCCGCGGGCGTCGAGGCGTTCGGGTCGGGCCTGGAGATCTCCGGTGAGGAGATCCGGCTGTACCTGGCGCTGCGGGAGGCCGCCCACCAGCGGCTGTTCGCGCACGTCCCGTGGCTGCGCTCGCACCTGCTGGGCGCGGTCGAGGAGTACGCCCGCGGCATCACCGTCGACCTGTCGGGCATCGAGCAGGCCGTCCAGGGCCTCGACCTCAGCAACCCGGAGGCGATCCAGGAGGCGCTCGGCGGCGAGATCCAGCTCCAGCCGGAGGAGTCGCCGCGGCAGAAGGCGGCGCTGGCCCGGCTGGAGACCACGCTCGCGCTGGTCGAGGGGTGGGTCGACACGGTGGTCAACGAGGCGGCGGACGGCCGCCTGCCCGGTTCGGTGAAGCTGGCCGAGGCGGTGCGCCGGCGGCGCGCGACGGGCGGCCCGGCGGAGCGGACGTTCGCGACGCTCGTCGGCCTCGAACTGCGGCCGCGCCGGCTGCGCGAGGCGGCGACGCTGTGGCGGACCCTCACCGACGTGCGCGGCGTCCAGGGCCGGGACGAGGTGTGGGACCACCCCGACCTGCTGCCCACGTCCGACGACCTCGACGACCCGGACGGCTTCGTGCACGGCCGGGAGGAGATCGAGGGCCTGTCCGACCTCGACCTGTCCGAGCTCACCAAGCCCCAGGAGGACGGGGAGCCCGGCGAGCCGGACGAGAAGGACGACAAGGACGGCGGCCCCGACGGTGGCCCCGACGGTGGCCCCGACGGTGGCCCCGGCGACGGCGGGCCCCGAACATGAGCCGCTCGCGTGAGTCGCGCGTGCACGGCTGCCGGTACTCGTCCGGATCGTCCATGAACGCGATCAGGCGCCGCATCCTGCGGTCGAGCCTGTGCTGGCACCGGCCGGTCGACCAGGAGCGACGGCGCCGCCACCCCGCCAACTCCCGCTACCCCCGCGTGGGCCGCACGTGAGGAAGGCGTCGCGCAAGGGACGCCGCCCGGACGCGAAGAGGGAAGTGGTCGCGGAGAGGGAAGCGGACGCGGGCACACCTGGAGAGGCGGAGACGCCTTCCTCCGGTGGGTCTTCCGAGGGCCGCTCCTTGGGCGCGCGGTCATTGACGCCGGGGTTCCTGTACGCCGATGCCGTGCGCGTCCTGTCGTCCTGGGAACCGCCCGATCCCGCGCAGGAGCAGACCAGGGCCGAGTTCCTGCGGCATCTGGAGGAGCATCCGGCGGAGGGGATGTGGCGGGAGTGCGCGGCCGGTCACATCACGGCCAGCACCGCCGTCCTCGACGCGTCCCGCGCCCGCGTGCTGCTGACGCTGCACGCCAAGGTCAAGGCGTGGCTGCAGCTCGGCGGGCACTGCGAGCCCGGCGACGTCACGCTCGCGGGCGCCGCGCTGCGGGAGGCGACGGAAGAGTCCGGCATCCGGGGCCTGCGGCTGCTGCCCGACCCGGTCCAGCTCGACCGGCACGCGGTCCGCTGCCACCCGCAGGGCACCTGGCACCTGGACGTCCAGTACGTCGCGATCGCGCCGGAGAACGCCCGGCACACGGTGAGCGACGAGTCGGACGACCTCCGCTGGTTCCCGGTGGACGGCCTGCCGGAGCCCACCGACGACGC
The DNA here is from genome assembly GCF_004348575.1 of Actinomadura sp. 7K534. Lineage (NCBI taxonomy): Bacteria > Bacillati > Actinomycetota > Actinomycetes > Streptosporangiales > Thermomonosporaceae > Actinomadura > Actinomadura sp. 7K534. Next base: position 15,123 of record NZ_SMKB01000108.1, on the reverse strand, counting down.
GCTCCGCAGGCTCGTGGCACGGGCGGTCGCCCTGCTCGCCTGACCCTGTCCGCCTGGATCCCGGCGGTCTCAGCGGGTGAGCGGGTGGCCTTCGAGGAGGGCGCGGGTGTTCTCCCAGCCTTCCAGGCCGGGGTCGAGAAGCCGCAGGTCGTCGACGGTGCGGAGGCGGTGCCAGGCGGGTCCCTGCGGGACGAGGCCGGGCCGCGGCGCGGCGGCGCGGAGCCGGTCCAGCGCGTCGGGGGTGTCGAGATCGACGTCCCGGAGGGCGGTGGCCAGCCAGTCGGGGAGCGGCAGCCGCGCGGCGAGGGCGACGAGCCCGTCCGGCCCGGCGGCGCCGTCGGCGCGGCAGGCGGCGGACGGGGCGCTGCCGAGCGCGCGGAACAGCTTGCCGATCAGCAGCGGCGGCAGGTCGGGCGCGTCCGGCGCGACGAGCGCTGCGGCGGTGGCGCCGCGGGCGTGCAGCGCCGCGAACGCGCCGGCGAGGGTCGCCTCCCGGACGATCGGCGTGCCGGGCCAGGTCACGGCCTCGGCGTCCGGCTGGTCGGGCGGGTCCAGGACGAGCGCGGACGTCACCAGTTCGAGCCCGGCCACGACCTCGTAGGTGTCTTCGAGCAGGGCGAGGCGGAACTCGTCGGGGTCGATGCCGGGCGGCACGTCCGTCCGGCGGCCGGGCCGCGACAGCACCGCGGCGAACCGCGACGACGCGCCGGGCGCCGTGTCCGGGCCGTCGGTCACCCGGCGACCTCGCGCGGGTACTCACCGCTGGGGTGCAGCCCGTCGCCGTGGTGCATCCGCCGGGGCTCGGGCTCGAAATCGCCCTCGGGCGCGTCCGCCTCAAGGGGCAGGTGCGCGGCGGCGGCGACGCCCTCCAGGTAGCCGCGGGCGCGGTCGGCCTTCGGGTAGTTGCCGACGAGTTCCCAGAAGTCGGCGCCGTGCCCGGGGATGAGCAGGTGCGCGAGCTCGTGGACGAGAACGTAGTCGACGACCCAGGCCGGCATGCCGCGCAGCCGGGTGGACAGCCGGATGGTGCGGTCGTCGGGCGTGCACGAACCCCAGCGGGTGCGCTGGTTGGCGACCCAGCGGACGCTGACGGGGTCGGCGCGTCCGGCGAGGTAGCGGCGGGACAGGTCCCGGGCCCGCGCCTGCAGGTCGGCGTCGGTGGGGCGCCGGCGACGCTCCCGCTCCGCGAGCCGCTCCAGGATGGTCGCGACCCACTGTTCCTCTTCGGCCTTGCTCAGCCTGGACGGAACCATCACCACCACCTTGTCGCCGTCGCGGTAGGCGGACACGGTTCGCCGGCGTCTGGCGCTTCGGCGGACCTCAACGTTAGGGGGCACGCCTGAACGGTACTCGAAAATTTGCGCGCCCCATAGAGGGTGTTTGACGTCGTCGCAGGTCAGCGCCTACGTTTTAAGCGGCCGCTTATGGGTGGGTCAAGCCGCGGGCGGCAGCCTCAGCGGGGTCACCCGCCGGTGAACCGCGGGCTGCGCTTCTCGCGCTGCGCCGCGAGCCCCTCCAGCATGTCCGGGGACGCCATCGTGACGGGCTGCGCGAGCGACTCCCAGCGCAGCGCCGACTCCATGTCGGGGTGGCCGCCGTTCGCCAGCGCGACCTTCGTGAACCGGGTCGCGACCGGTGCCTGCGCCGCGACGCGTTCGGCGACGGCGAGCGCCTCGTCAAGCACCTCGCCGCGCGGGACGGCGCGGTTGACGAGCCCCGCGCGTTCCGCCTCGTCGCCGGTGAGCACCCGTCCGGCCAGCAGCATCTCGCGGGCCAGCGGCAGCCCCGCCACCTCGGGGAACAGCCAGGTGGCGGCCATCCCGGGGTGCAGCCCGAGCGCGGTGAACGGGGCCAGGAGCTTGGCGTCGGACGCCGCGTACCGCAGGTCGCAGGCCAGCGCGAGGCACAGCCCGGCGCCGACCGCGTGCCCGTTGACGGCGGCGATCGTCGGCACCTCGAGGTCGCGGATCGCGAGCCACGTCCGGTAGAAGGTCAGCATCCGGTCGCGCAGCGCGGGGACGGCGATGGCGTTGGTGTCGGCGAGCCAGGAGAGGTCTCCGCCGGAGGTGAACGCGCTGCCCGCGCCGGTCACCACGACGCAGCGGACCCGCCGATCGGTGCGGAGCTCCGCCATCGCCGACTTCCAGGCGGCGGTCATCTCGTCCGTCATCGCGTTGCGGCGGCCGGGGTCGTTCAGCGTCACGACGACGACGCCGTTCGGACGGCGTTCGACCGGGAGCACGTCGGCGATCTCTTCGGACATGGTGCGCACCGTACCGTGCGGCCCCCCGGCCGCGGCCGCCGGACCCCCGCGACGCCGTCCTCACAGGGCGTGAGAAAGCGCACACTTACCATGTTTTCGCAGGTCGGGACGGTGCACCGATGGGGGCACCGACAATCGTTACTGGTGATTGTGGCGTGAACGACAGTCGATCACCGACAATGGAGCCCGTGAGCGATCTTCCCCGCCGCGCGGTGACGCGGTCAGCAAAGCTGGCTTCCCTCCCCATCGGGTTCGCGGGACGCACCGCCCTCGGCATGGGGAAGCGGACCTTCGGCAAGCCCGCCGAGGCGGTCGCCACGGAGATCCAGCAGCGCACCGCCGAGCAGCTCTTCAAGGTGCTCGGCGAGCTCAAGGGCGGGGCGATGAAGCTCGGCCAGATGCTGTCGATCTTCGAGGCGGCGCTGCCGCCGGAGATCGCCGGCCCGTACCGCGCCACGCTGACCCGGCTGCAGGAGGCCGCTCCCCCGCTGCCCGCCGCGACCGTCCACAAGGTGCTGGCGGAGTTCCTCGGCGAGGACTGGCGAGACTACTTCGACTCCTTCGACGACGAGCCCGCCGCCGCGGCGTCCATCGGCCAGGTGCACCGCGCCGTCTGGCACGACGGCCGCGCCGTCGCCGTCAAGGTGCAGTACCCGGGCGCCGGGAAGGCCCTGCTGAGCGACTTCAACCAGCTCGCCCGGCTCGGCCGGATGTTCGGCGTGCTGATGCCCGGCCTCGACGTCAAGTCGATGCTCGCGGAGCTGAAGGAGCGCGTGGCCGAGGAGCTCGACTACACGATCGAGGCCGAGTCCCAGATGACCTTCCGGGCGGCCTACGCGGACGACCCCGACTTCTACATCCCCGAGGTCATCGCGCAGGACGGCAACATCCTGATCAGCGAGTGGATGGACGGCACCGCCCTCTCGAAGATCATCAGCGAGGGGGACCAGGAGACCCGCGACCACGCCGCGCTGCTGTACTGCCGCTTCCTGTTCTCCGGCCCGAAGCGGTCCGGAATGCTGCACGGCGACCCGCACCCCGGCAACTTCCGGCTGCTGGAGGACGGCCGGCTCGGCGTCCTGGACTTCGGCGCCGTCGACCGCATCCCCGGCGGGTTCCAGCAGCGGCTCGGCCTGCTGCTGCGGATCGGCACGATGGCCGACATCGACGAGATCGAGGAGGCGCTGCGCCGGGAGGACTTCATCCGCGCGGGCGTGGAGATCGACGCCGAGTCGCTCCAGGCGTTCCTGGCCCCGGTGACCGAGCCGTTCGTCACCGAGACGTTCAAGTTCAACCGCGAGTGGCTGCGCGACATGGCCGCCCAGGTCACCGACCTGCGGCCGTCCAACGTCGTCCGGCAGCTCAACCTGCCGCCCGACTACGTGATCATCCACCGGGTGCTGTCCGCGGGGACCGGCGTGCTGTGCCAGCTGGAGTGCGAGATCCCGGCCCGCGCCGAGGCGCTGAAGTGGGTCCCGGGCTTCGCGGACGACGAGGACGGAGAGCTCGTCTCAACCTGAGCCGAGCGGCCGGCGACGGCCGGTCCGCGAGAAAACGCCGGGACCCCGCGCACTGATGAGGTGCGCGGGGTCCCGCTGTTCGCACGCCCGGTGAAGTGGGTCACCGGACGCGCTCCATGCGCCCGCCGGGAGGCCCGCCGCCCGCCAAACCATCCAAGAAGGACGGGCGGCGGCCTGCTACCGACGCGGGCTCAGTGCCAGTGCGGCTTCGGTTCCCGCATGCGCGTCCCGCCGGCCGCGGCCGGCGCCGTCGGCGCGAGCAGGACGCGCCGCACGCGCGACGCCCTCGTCTCCGCGTCGCGGCGCGCCCGCCGCAGCACCCGCACGCGGGCGGCCAGCTCGCCGGACACGGTGCCGGACATCCGGTCCTGCGGCAGCTCCTCGTTGAGCACGGTCACGTCGACCGCCGTCGTGTCGAGCATTGGCATTTCGAGCACGGTCATGTCGTCTTCGCCGGGAACCCGGCGTGTGCGGATCTCTCGTTGCTCGACGGTCATGGTGTTCCCCTCCGTCCGGAGGCGCGGTCCCCGCGGAGACCGCGCCTCCGGGTTCGCGGCGGTCGCCGGCCGCTCGCGCGGCCGGCCTCCGCTCACGCGGTCACGTCCTCCGGCCGCGGGTGCTTGCGCGGGCGGCCACGCGGCCGCTTGCGCGGCACGATCACACCGCGGACGAACAGCTCACCGCCCCAGACGCCCCAGGGCTCCTTGCGCTCGAGCGCACCGGCGAGGCACTCCCTGCGCAGCGGGCACTCCAGGCACAGGGCCTTGGCGAGCTCGACGTCGGCGGGCGCCTCGGCGAAGAACAGCTCCGGGTCGGTCCGGCACGGAAGTGTGAGGTCCTCCTCGCTCACTGCGAGAGCCCCCAGCATCACAGTCACCCTTGTTCCTCTCGTTGGATCTCAACGGGCGTGTCGGTGGGTTGTCTGGACAAAGAAGAAGGCCGCGGATCCGGTGTCTGGATCCGCGGCCTGGGGGCTTGCCGGCCTGCTGCTAGGCCGGTCGCCTCCAGGGGTACGGACCCGACACGCCACCCGTGAAGGTGACGCCCACGTGGGCCGTGGCCGGAGCCGGGACGGTCGCGTCCTCGATCAGGTGGTCGAAGACGATGCGTCCCAGGTCGTCCTGGATTCGCTGCGCGAGGTGCGCTTCACTCGGGTTGACGCCGCGCTCGCCGCTCATGCCGAGGGACTCGCGCAGGCGCACACCGGAGTCCGCGGAATACGCGGCGGGGGCACCGGAGATCGAGTTGCCAGGGCAGGCGGCGGTCCAGGACTGCGCGGATTTCGTCAACATGCTGATCACCGGACTGCACACCACCTCTCTGGCTACTCGGGCCGCACTCGGAGATCTGCAAGATCCACCGACGGCCGTGTTGATTGCTCGCGTTCGAGAGTACGGGGACTCCGTGCGATCAACAACCTATTTTTGACCTGCGATTTCGTGGCGGAGTTCACCTTTTTCCCGCGGAACCCGCGGGTCCCGGGAGGCGTCGAACCTCTCGGGGAAGCTCCGCGAATTCAGTCCCGCGGGGAGTCCGCGACGCGGATGAGCCCCTCCTGCATGACCGATACGACCAGCTCACCGGACCTGGTGAAGACCTGGCCGCGGGCCAGTCCGCGGGCGCCGCCGGCGAACGGGGTGTCCTGGTAGTAGAGCAGCCAGTCGTCGGCGCGGAACGGCCGGTGGAACCACATCGCGTGGTCGAGGCTTGCGCCCATCGTGCGCTTGTCGCCCCAGGCGAGGCCGTGGTTGAGGAGGACGGTGTCCAGCAGCGTCATGTCCGAGGCGTAGGTCATCAGGCACACGTGCAGGAGCGGGTCGTCCGGCAGGTCGCCGTCGACCTTCAGCCACACGATCGACTCCGGCGAGACCAGCGACGGGTCCTCCGCCGCCTCCCAGCTCAGCGGCGTGGCGTGCCGGATGTCGAACGGGCGCCGGGTGACGAACTGCCGCGCGCCGACCTCGCCGAAAAGGGGGGTCAGCCGGGTCAGGCCGTCCGGCAGCGACTCGGGCGCGGGGGCGTCCGGCATCGCGGCCTGGTGGCTCGGGCCCTCCTCGACGATCTGGAACGACGCCGACAGTGTGAAGATCGCCTTGCCGTGCTGGACGGCGGTGACGCGCCGCGTCGTGAAGGACCGGCCGTCGCGGACCCGGTCGACGGTGTAGACGATCGGGACCAGCGGATCGCCGGGGCGGATGAAGTAGGCGTGCAGGGAGTGCACCGGCCGGTTGGCGGGCACGGTCCGGCCGGCGGCGACGAGCGCCTGCCCCGCCACCTGCCCTCCGAAGACGCGCTGCCGCCGTTCCTCGGGGCTGCGGCCCCGGAAGATGTCGTTCTCGATCTGTTCGAGGTCCAGCAGGTCGAGCAGTTCCTTCAGAGAGTCCTTCACGGCCGCCAGTCTTCCGTATCCGCTGTCGTGAGCGAGGTCTCACCCCGGGGTCAAGGGCCGCACAGATCCAGGACCGCTTCGCCGTACTTGTCGAGCTTGACCTTTCCGACGCCGGGGATCCGGGCGAGGTCCTCCATCGATTCGGGGCCGTGCTCGGCGATGGCCTGCAGCGTCGCGTCCGTGAACACGACATAGGCGGGGACCTTCTGCTCCGCCGACACCCGGGCACGCCATTCCTTGAGCGCGATGAGGAGCTCCTCGTTCAGTTCGGACGGGCAGTCCTCGCAGCGGCCGAGCTTGCGCTCGACGGCGGCGGTCAGCGGCCGCCCGCACACCCGGCACGGCAGCGGCCCCTTCGCGGCGCGGCGCTTCGTCCGGTCGGCGCGCGCCGGGGTGTGCGTGGTGGTCTTGCCGGTCAGGCCGCCCAGGAACCGGGACGGGCGGCGGTGCCGCGCGCCGCCCGGCGAGCGCGACAGCGCCCACGACAGCGACAGGTGGACGCGCGCCCGGGTGACGCCCACGTACAGCAGCCGGCGCTCCTCCTCGACCTGCGCGGGCGTCTCCGCGTAGATGATCGGCAGCGTGCCCTCGACGAGCCCGACGAGGAACACCGCGTCCCACTCCAGGCCCTTGGCGGCGTGCAGCGACGCCAGGGTGACGCCCTCCAGCGGGGGCGCGTGCTGGGCGGCGGCGCGCTCCTCCAGTTCGGCGACGAAGTCGGGGAGGCCGGCCTTGGGGTTGTCGGCGGCCATGTCCTCGGCGAGCTGGGCCAGTGCGGCGAGCGACTCCCAGCGGGCGCGGGCCGCCCCCGCCCCCTCGGGCGGCCGGTCGGAGAACCCGGCCCCGGACAGCACGTGCCGGACGGTCAGGATCAGCCCCGTCCCGTCAGTCTCCGCGTCGGCGCCCGCCCGCGCCGCGCCGCGCAGCCGGACCACCGCCTCGCGGACCTCGGGCCGCTCGAAGAACCGCTCGGCGCCGCGCAGCACGTAGGGGACGCCCGCGGCCGCCAGCGCCGCCTCGTACGTCTCGGACTGCGCGTTGATCCGGTACAGGATCGCGATCTCCCGCGCGGGGACGCCCTCCTCGATGAGCTTGCGGGCCCGCCGCGCCGCGTCGTCGGCCTCGGCGACCTCGTCGTCGTACTCGTTGAACACCGGCTCGGGGCCCTGGTCGCGCTGCGCCACCAGCTCCAGCCCGTGGCGGATCGCGCCCTCGCCCCGCGCCTGCCCGATCACACCGTTCGCGAGCCGCACCACCTGCGGCGTCGACCGGTAGTCGCGGACGAGCTTGATGACCTTCGCGTCCGGGTGGTCGCGGGTGAAGCCGAGCAGGTGGGACGGGGACGCGCCGGTGAACGAGTAGATCGTCTGGTTGGGGTCGCCGACGACGCACAGGTCGTCGCGGTCGCCGAGCCAGGTGTCGAGCAGCATCTTCTGCAGCGGGTTGACGTCCTGGAACTCGTCGACGACGAAGTACCGGTACTGCTCGCGGACCTGGTTCGCGACCTCCCGGTGCTCGGTGAGGACGGCCGCGGTCAGCTCCAGCATCCCCTCGAAGTCGAGGAGGTTGCGCTCCCGCCTGAGCTGCTCGTACATGGCGTAGACGCGCGCGACGTCCACCACGTCGGCGGGGGCGCGGCGGCCCGCCCGCGCGACGGCGGCGGGGTAGTCCTCGGGGCGGTGCTGGGTGACCTTCGCCCACTCGATCTCGCTGGCGACGTCGCGCAGCTCGGTGCGGCCGAGGGACAGCCGGCACGCCTTCGCCGCGTCCGCCACCAGCGCGATCTTGGAGTCGATGATCCTGGGCGGCTCGCCGCCGACGACGCGCGGCCAGAAGTAGGTGAGCTGGCGCAGCGCCGCCGCGTGGAACGTCCGCGCCTGCACGCCCGGCGCCCCGAGCTGCCGCAGCCGGCTGCGCAGCTCGCCCGCCGCCCGTGTGGTGAACGTCACGGCCAGCACCCGCTGCGGCGTCACCACTCCGGTCAGCGTGGCGTAGGCGATGCGGTGCGTGATGGCCCTGGTCTTGCCCGTCCCGGCGCCCGCCAGCACGCACACGGGGCCCTTAACCGCCTCGGCGACCGCCCGCTGTTCGGGGTCGAGTCCCTCCAGCACCGACTCAGCCAACATCCCCCCATACTCGCAGCCCGCACCACCCGCATCACCCGGCACGCGGAACTGTGGACGGCGAGGAATGCGGACGCGGCGTCTACTGTTCACCGGAGAGCGAATCGTACGAACGAACGAGGGAGACGACGGAGCGATGGCGACGCCGACGACCGACCGGGCCAAGGGCCCGACCGGCCAGCTCACCATGTACACGACGTCCTGGTGCGGGTTCTGCCGGCGGCTGAAGAGCCAGCTCGCCCGCGACGGCATCGAGATGGTCGAGGTCGACATCGAGCGCGACCAGGAGGCCGCGAACTTCGTCATGAGCGTGAACGGCGGCAACATGACCGTTCCGACCATCGTCTACCCCGACGGTTCCGCGGTCACCAACCCCAGCGCCAAGGCGGTCAAGGCGAAGCTCGCCTCCCTCGCCTGAACCGTCCCCGGGAGCCCGGCATCCGATGAGGCTGCCGGGCTCGCGCCTGTCCGGGGTCAGAAGTCGGGCATCTTCGGGAGGTCGCCGCCGTACCAGCGCATGATGAGCTGGGCGGCGATGGACAGCGGGCCGGGCGCGACGATGTCGCCGGCCTCGATGGCCTCGCGCAGCTCGCCGCGGGTGTACCAGGCGGCGTCCGTGATCTCCTCCGGGTCGGGGGACAGCGGGACGTCGCCGTCGGCCTTCGCGGTGAAGCCGAGCATGAGGCTCTGCGGCAGCGGCCACGGCTGGCTGCCGAGGTAGCGGACGTCCCGGACGGGCACCCCCACCTCCTCCTTCACCTCCCGCGCGACGGCCTGCTCCAGCGACTCCCCCGGCTCGACGAAGCCGGCGAGGATCGAGCGGCGGTCGGCGGGCCACTGCGGGCCGCGGGCCAGCAGGATCCGGTCGGCCTCGTCGGTCACCAGCATGATCACCGCCGGGTCGACGCGGGGGAAGTGCTGCGACTCGTCCTTCGGGCAGACGCGCATGTGCCCGGCGGACGCCGGCCGCGTCTCGGTGCCGCAGCGCGGGCAGTACCGGTTGCTGCCGTGCCAGTGCTCCAGCGCCACGGCGTGGGTGAGCAGGCCGGAGTCGCGGTCGTCGAGGAGCGCGCCGACGCGGCGGAGCCCGCCCGGCCGGGTGCCCTCGATCTCGGGCAGCGGCCCGGACGTCCCGAAGTAGGCGGTGCCGTCGTCGTCGACGCCGAGGAGCCAGCGGTCACCGTCCGGCGCCCACTCCGGCGGAACGAGGGCGAGCGCGGGACGCGGCTCGTAGGACACCGGCGCGCGGCCGTCCTCCACGACGAGGACGCGGGTCCCCGGGTCCGCCCATGCGGCCTCCAGCCATGCGTCGTCGCGGCGGTGCAGGGCGACCCTGTCCAGGGTGCCGCGCGCGAGCGCCAGCCATTCCAGCGGCCCTTCGGTCAACGTTCCGCTCCTCTCCCCCGGGTGTCAGCGCAGCGCGGCGGCGAGTTCTTCCCACAGGTACGCCGCGGCCTCGGCGCCCTTGAGGAGCAGCGGGATCTCGACCTTCTCGTTCGGCGCGTGGATGCGGTCGCCGTTGAGCCCGACCGCGACGAAGACCAGCGGGGCGCCGAGGATGTCGGCGAGGTCGGCCTCGGGGCCGCTGCCGCCCTCGCGGGTGAACAGCACCTCGGTGCCGAACGCCCGTTCCATGGCGCGGCGCGCGGCCTTGACGCCGGCGGAGTCGATCGGCGAGAAGCACGGCCGGACGCCGCCGCCGGAGAGGCGCACCTCGGCCTCGACGCCGGGCGGCGTGCGCCCGGCGACCCACTGCCGGAACGCCTCCTGGACCTTGCCGGGGTCCTGCCCGGCGACGAGCCGGAACGAGATCTTGGCGTGCGCGTCGCGGGGGACGATGGTCTTGCCGCCGGGCCCGGTGTGCCCGCCCCACATGCCGTTGATCTCGGCCGTCGGGCGCGCCCAGATCCGTTCGAGCGTGCTGTAGCCCTTCTCGCCGTGCGCGGCGCGGCTGTCGCCGGCGGCCCGCAGCCACGCCTCCTCGTCGAACGGGAGGCGCGCGAAGAGGGCCCGTTCCTCGTCCGTGAGCGGGACGACGTCGTCGTAGAAGCCGGGGAGGGTGACGCGCCCGTCGGCGTCGTGCAGCCCGGCGAGCAGCTCCGCCATCGCGTGCAGCGGGTTCGGCACCGCGCCGCCGAACGAGCCGGAGTGCAGGTCGGTGGACGGGCCGCGGAGCGTGACCTCGGCGTCGGTGAGGCCGCGCATCCCGGTGCACATGGAGGGGACGTCCGCCGCCCACATCGTCGTGTCGCTGATGACGACGGCGTCGCAGGCGAGCCGCTCCCGGTGCTCGCGCAGCAGGTCGGCGAAGTGCACCGACCCCGACTCCTCCTCCCCCTCCACCAGCAGCTTGATCGTGACGGGCGGCGCCTGCCGCCCGGACGCGGCGAGCAGGGCGCGGATCCCGAGGGTGTGGAAGAAGACCTGCCCCTTGTCGTCGGACGCGCCGCGCCCGATGAGCCGGTCGCCCTTCTCGACGGGCATGAACGGGTCGGTGTCCCACTCGGTGAGCGGTTCGACCGGCTGGACGTCGTGGTGGCCGTACACGACCACGGCTGGGGCGCCGGGGTCCTCCGCGGGCCATTCGGCGTAGACGGCGGGGAGGCCGGGCGTCTCCCAGATCTCGACTGCCGGGAAGCCCTCGTCCCGCAGGTGCCCGGCCAGCCACTCGGCCGACTTCCGTACGTCCCCGGCGTGCGCCGGGTCCCCGGAGATGGACGGGATCGCCAGCCACTCCTTGAGGTCGGCGACGAACCGGTCTCTACCGGCCTGAATGTGCGCGACTATGTCGTTCACCCGCATGCCCCTTCGCATGTGTACTGTCAGGCACTGTAGGTCACCCGTCCCGCGGAGCCGCCTTGATTCTCATTGATCCGCCGCTGTGGCCGGCGCGCGGGCGCGTGTGGTCGCACATGGTCAGCGATGTCTCCTACGAGGAGCTGCACGCCTTCGCGGCGGAGTTGGGCATGCCGCCGCGGGCGTTCGAGCGCGACCACTACGACGTCCCTTCGGAGCTCTACGAGGCGGCGGTGTCGCTGGGGGCGCAGGCCGTCGGCTGCCAGGAGCTGCTTCTGCGGCTGACCGCGGCGGGGCTGCGGCGCCGGAAGGCCGTCCACCTCAGGCGTTGAGGAGCTTCAGTTCCGTCTGGATGTTCTTGCGCGCGCGTTCTTCGAAGCGTTCGCGTGCGGCGGGTGTGTGGAAGAGCCTGGGCAGTGCCAGGAGGCCGTTGAGCACTTGGGCGCGTCCCGCTTGGAAGAACTCGTCCGGCACGAACGCGTACTCCTCGCGGACGGCGGCGGCGTAGGCGGCGTACTCGTCGGGGGACGCGCCGAGGATCGCGAGGTCGGCGTCGCAGAGGACCTGGCCGTCCCGGTCGTCCTCTTCGGGCGCGTGGGTGGTGGTCAGCTCGATCAGGCGGACGACCTGCTCGATGTCGGTCTCGCTGAGGTCGGTGTCGGCGAGCATGCGGGCGGCGAGGCGGCCGCTGCGCTCCTCGTTGTCGGCGCGCTCGGGGTCGTAGACGGCGTCGTGGAACCAGGCGGCGAGGCGGACGAGGCCCGGGGACGCGGCGTGCCCGGCGAACTCGTCCACGAGGTCGAGCACCGCGGTGAGGTGCTCGCGCGTGTGGTAGCGGCGGTGCGGCTCGCCGTAGCGCTTGTCCAGCTCTGTTCCGATATGCCGGGTGTGCGGCCCCGCGAGCGCGACCCACCGGTCGACGAGATCCATGACCCCATCCTGACGGATCGCGGAACGGGCCGGGACACGCATGTCATCGTTCTTGCATGCGGCCCGGCGCCCCCTATGATGATCACTCCGAGTTAGGCAAGGCTTACCTCACCTGGAAGGGCCTGTCGTGGCCGCCTCTCTCCACCTCGTCGCCGGCAAGGCGACCGACTCGGTGACGCACGGGTTCCTGCCCGCCGCCGCGCGCCTGGGGCTCGACGTGACACTGCTGACCGACCGTCCGGCCGCCGCTCACGGGTTCGACGGGCCGGTCGTCGAGTGCGGCGTCTCCGACTTCCGGGAGATCATCGCCGCGGTCGAGGCCGGGGCCGCCGGTGGGGACGGGCCCGCGGCCGTCTTCTCGAACAGCGATTTCCTCCAGGCACCGGCTGCGCTGGCAGCGGCGTACTTCGGGCTGCCGGCCAAGGATTGGCGGGCGGCGACCCGCGCGAAGAACAAGGGCCTCATGCGGCGGCATCTGGCGCCCGTCGATCCCGTGTTCTCGGCGGACGCGCGCCGGGTGCCCGAGAACGCGCCGTACCCGCTCGTCGTGAAGCCGCGTGAGGGTGTGGCAAGCGAGGACGTGTTCCTCGTACAGGACGCCGCGGAACTGGCCGCACGCGTGAAGGAAATCGCGGCACGGCGGGACGACCCGCTGGTGGCGGAGCAGTACCTTCCCGGGCGGCTCCACACGCTGGAGACACTCGGCGATGGGCGGGAGATCCGCGTCCTGGGGTCGTTCCTAACGACCGTTTCGCCGCCGCCCTTCTTCGTTGAAGAGCGCCTGGAGTGGGCGGAGCCGCCGCCGGAGACGCCACAGGTGTTGCGGCAACTGGAGGCCCTGGGGATCGGGTTCGGTGCGTGTCACACGGAGTTCGTCGTCCACGAGGGGCGCGCCCACATCATCGAGGTCAACTACCGGCTGATCGGTGACCACTGTGACTTCCTTCTGGCCGACCTGCTCGGCGTGCCCCTGTTCGAGCAGATCCTGAAGGTCCACCTGGGCGAGCCCCTTGCGGACTGGCAGGTTCCCGGGCGGCGGCACGCCGTCGCCGAGCCCGTCATCGCCGACCGGTCCGGCAAGCTCACGGCGGCTCCCGGCCCCCTCCAGATGGAGGACGGCCCAGTACGGCTGTCCTACCGGCCGCAGCGCGAAGTGGGAGACACGGTCACGGTCACCCGCACCAACCGCGACTACCTGGGCACGGTCCGCGCCATCGGCCCTTCGGCGGACCAGGTGGACGCCGCGCTGGCGCGCTTCCGTGCCGCACACGACTGGACGATCGCGTGACCGGCGACGACGTCGAACGCCGGCTGGCGGCCCGTGTCCTCACGGCGCTCCTGCGCGAGAACTACGCCGGGCTGCACGACCGCGTCGAGCACCGGACGCTGGAGGTGCCGGGACGTTCGGTACGCCTCATGGACGCGCGTCCGGCGTTCCTGTCCGACCTCGTCGTGGACCCGGCGCAGGATCTCCGGCTCCGCGACGTCTTCGCCGCCGTCCACGCCCTGGCGGACCCGCGCGACGACGTGGCGGCCTTCGAGCGGGAATGCCTGGACGCCCTCGCGGCCATGAGGCTCCACGACGACGCGCGGGCGGCGGTGCACCGGCGCCTGGCGCGCATCCCGGACGGGCTGCGCCGCGGCCCCGGCACGTTCTACGAGACCCTCGCCGCCTACAACGACCATCCCGTGCATCCGGCGAGCCGCGGGCGCGCGGGGCTGTCCCTGGCCGATCTGGGCCGCTACGCGCCCGAATTCGCGCCGTCGTTCCCGCTGCGGTGGGCCGCGGTGCGGAACCCGGCGCTCGCGGGGCCGCTCCCGGGCTGGTGGCCGGCCCCCGCCGACGTGGGGCTGGCCTCGCTCGCGGACGGGTCCGCGCTGTTCCCCGTCCATCCGCTGGCGGCGCGGCAGGTGGGCGGGCACCCCGGCGCGGTCCTCGCCCCGGAGCCGTACCTGCGGGTCGCCCCCACGCTGTCGATGCGGACGGTGGCGGCCGCGCCGCTCGGCCACCTGAAGATGCCGCTGCCGACCAGCACCCTCGGCGTGCGCAACCGCCGCACGATCAGGCCCGGCACCCTTCCGGACGGCGCGCTCGTCGAACGCCTCCTGCGCCGCGTCCTCCAGCGGGAACCCGCGCTGCCCGTGCTGCTCGCGGACGAGCAGACCTACGGCCACGCGCACGATCCTCTCCTCGCCTACCTCGTGCGGCGATTCCCGCCCGAGACAGCGCGCGCACACATCGTCCCCGTGGCGGCGCTGCTCGCCGAGGCCCCGGACAACGGCTACGTCATCGAACGCTGGGACGTCGAGCCGCTTTTCGACACCTACCTGTCGGCCCTGTTCTCGTGGAACGTCACGCTGTTCCGCTATGGCATCGCGCTAGAGGCGCATCAGCAGAACGTCGCCCTGGTCTTGGACGACTCTCCGCTCCGGCTTCTGGTCAAGGACAACGACGGGGCGTTGATCAACGCGTCCCGGCTCCGCGAGCGGCTCCCGCCGTCCCCCGGCACGGATCCGCGCGACCTCGTCGACCGCCGGATGACGACCGATGACGACGAGGCGCTCGCCCGCGTCTTCGTCACCATCACGCTGCACCTGTGCGCCGCAGCCCCCGCTCTGGGTCTCGCCGAACGCGGCCTCCTCCCATGGGGCGCCGGCCGCGCGATGATCCGCGAACGGCTCGACGAGGCCCTCGGGCCGGACGACGCGTTCCTGCGCGCCCGCACGCTCGACGCGGACACGCTGCCCGCCAAGGCCATGGTCACCGCCGGAACCCTCGTCGACAAGGCGCGGACCGGCGCTGCCGACATCAACAAGCACTACGGCCCGCCGGGCCCGAACTACTTGCGGGCCCCACATGCCCGTGATCCCGCTCCCACCGACCGCACCAATCCACCGACCACGCCACGGGACCCGACGTGCTGCTGACAGAACCCGGCACCGCCGCCGACGACGCCACCTCGACCGCGCTGCTCAACTGCCTGATCCGGGAGGTCTGCGCGCCCGAGCAGCAGGTGCGGCCGGACGGCGCGCACCTGGTGGCCCGGCTGCCGCGCGCGGGCGTCGTGCTGCGCACCGGCCTGGCCCTGTCTCTTATACACA
>NZ_SMKB01000107.1:0-23777 GCF_004348575.1 Actinomadura sp. 7K534 | reverse complement strand
CGACGGAGGAGGAGTCGGTCACCGAGGGGGTGACGGGCGTTTCCGGGGAGTCGTTCCCCCGGGTCGCCATGAAGATGCCGACGACCAGCGCCAGCGCGGCGATCGCCGCGACGGCCGCGAAGATCGGCCACTTGGACTTGCGCTCGGGCTCCCAGTCGTCGTAGCGGCCGCGCCCGGGGCCGGGGCCGGGACCGCCGCCGTACGGGGGCCGCGCGGGCGGGAGGTTCCCGGTGTACTCGGCGGGCGACACCCGGCGGGTCGCGCCGCCCGGCGCGCCCGCCATCATCCCGGCGGCGGCGCCGCCCGCGGCGAGCGTCGAGCCCTCGGCGAGCATCGTGGTCGCCTGCGCGGGATCGTCCATGCGGGTCTGCGCGGCGCCGCCCGGCCCGGTGCCGATCAGCGCCATCATGATCTGCTGCGCGGTCGGCCGCCGCTCCGGCTCCTTGACCAGGCACGCCGAGATCAGCCCGAGCAGGTTCTCCGGGACGCCCTGCAGCGACGGCTGCTCGTGCATCACCCGGTTGATCACCGCGACGACGGTGTCGTCGCCGAACGGCGGCCGCCCGGTCGCGGCGAACACCATCGTCGTGGCCCACGCCCACACGTCGACGGCCTCGGTCAGCGTGGCGCCCGCCACCTGCTCGGGCGCCATGTAGGACGGGGTGCCGATCGCCTTGGTCGCGGCGGTCTGCCCGGTGTCCAGGGCGCGCGCGATGCCGAAGTCGATGACCCGGGGCCCGTCCGGCGCCATGATGACGTTGTGCGGCTTGAAGTCGCGGTGCACGATCCCGGCCTGGTGGATCGCGACGAGCGCGGTCGCGGTGCCGATCGCGAGCCGGTCCAGCGCCGCGCCGGTGATCGGGCCGGTCTCGGTGATCTGCTTGTACAGCGACGGGCCGGGCACGTACTCGCTGGCGATGTAGGGCTGGTCGCCCGCGACGTCGGCCTCCAGCACCTGCGCGGTGCAGAACCGCGCCACCTGCTTGGCCGCCTGCGCCTCCCGGACGAACCGGTTGCGCGCCATGGTGTCGCCGGCGAGGTCCGCGCGGAGCAGTTTGATGGCGGCCTTGTTCCCGGAGGCGTCGATGCCGGCGTAGACGACGCCCTGGCCGCCCTCGCCGAGCCGTTCGACGATCTCGTACGAGCCAAGCCGCCGGGGATCTCCCGGCTGCAGCTCCGGCATTGACCACTCCTCAGCCCGCGACGAAAAAAACAGTGTTTGGGGAAGCCTTGAGCTTACGCGAGCGCGGACCCGGGCACGGGCCTTTCCCCGTCCGCCCATGCGACGCCCGCGATCATAGGCCCCGGGAGGCCGCCATGCGCGACTTCGCCAGCGATTCCGTACTGGCAGACTCGGATGCCATGAGCATCAGCTATCCGCGGCAGAGCGCCCGCACGCGAAGGTTCAGCCTCGGCGTCCCGCGCGCCTTCCAGATCGCGCCGGACGAGTCCCGCGTCGCGTTCCTGCGCACGAGGGCGGGCGACGACCCGGTGACCTGCCTGTGGACGCTCGACACCGGCACCGGCGAGGAGCGCTGCGTGGCCGACCCCGCGGCGCTGGACGTCCCGGGCGAGGAGAACCTGCCCGCCGAGGAGCGGGCCCGGCGCGAGCGCGCCCGCGAGCAGGCGGGCGGCATCGTCGGGTACGCCACCGACCGGTCGATGCGGCAGGCGGTCTTCACCCTCGCCGGGCGGCTCTACGTCGCCGACCTCGACACCGCGCTCGTCCGGGAGCTGCCCGCGCGGGCGCCCGTCTTCGACCCGCGCCCCGACCCGGCCGGGCGGCGCGTGGCCTACGTCTCGGACCGGACGCTGCGGCTCATCGAGATCGACGGCACCGGCGACCGGGCGCTGGTGCAGCCGGAGTCGGACCAGATCTCCTACGGGCTCGCCGAGTTCGTCGCGGCCGAGGAGATGGGCCGGATGCGCGGCCACTGGTGGTCGCCGGACGGCGGGACGCTGCTGGCCGCGCGGGTCGACGAGACCCCGGTGCAGCGCTGGCACATCGCCGACCCCGCCAACCCGGACGCGGCGCCGGCGGAGATCGCCTACCCGGCCGCGGGCACGCCCAACGCGATGGTGTCGCTGGTGCTGCTCAAGGTCGACGGCGGCCGGGTCGACGTCGCCTGGGACCGCGGCATGTTCCCCTACGTCGTCACGGCGTCGTGGGACCGGCACGGCCTGCTGATCGTCGTCCAGCCGCGCGACCAGCGGGTGACGCGGGTGCTGCGGGTCGACCCGTCCAACGGGGAGACGTCCCTGCTGCACAACGAGCACGACCCGGTCTGGACGGAGATCGTCCCCGGGCTGCCCGTCCGGACGGGCGGCGGCGACCTCGTCTGGGCCACCGAGGACCGCGAGACCGACACGCGCCGGCTCACCGTCGCCGGCACGCCCGTGACGCCCCCTGGGCTGCAGATCCGGTCGGTGCTCGGGGTGGACGGCGACGCGATCCTGTTCACCGGGTCGGAGGAGCCCACCGAGGTCCACCTGTACTCGCGCGACGAGACCGGCGTGACGAAGATCACGGAGGGGCGCGGCGTCTTCGGCGGCACCCGGTCCGGCGGGATCACCGTGGTCACCGGCTCCCGGGCGGACCGGCCCGGCGTGGAGGTCGAGGTGCGCGCGCCGTCCGGCACCCACCCCGTCGCCTCGCTGGCCGAGACGCCGGTGATCACGCCGAAGGTCGAGCTGCTGCGCTCCGGCGACCGCGAGATCCGCACCGCCGTGCTGCTGCCCACCGGCTGGAAGCCCGGCGACGGCCGGCTGCCCGTCCTGATGGACCCCTACGGCGGCCCGCACGCGCAGCGCGTCCTCGCCGTCCAGCGGGCGTACTGCGAGCCGCAGTGGCTCGCCGACCAGGGCTTCGCCGTGGTGGTCGCCGACGGCCGCGGCACCCCGGCCCGCGGCCCGGCGTGGGAGCGCGCCGTCCACGGCGACTTCGCCGAGCCGGTCCTGGAGGACCAGATCACCGCGCTGATCGAGGCGGCGCGGCGGCACCGCGACGCGTTCGACCTCGACCGGGTCGGCATCCGCGGCTGGTCGTTCGGCGGGTGGCTCGCCGGCCTGGCGGTGCTGCGCCGCCCGGACGTGTTCCACGCGGGCATCGCGGGGGCCCCGGTCACCGACTGGCGCCTGTACGACACCCACTACACCGAGCGCTACCTGGGCCACCCCGACGAGGAGCCGGAGAACTACGCCGCCAACTCCCTCATCGAGATGGCGGGCGAGCTGAAGCGCCCACTCATGATCATCCACGGCCTCGCGGACGACAACGTCGTCGCCGCCCACACGCTCCGCCTGTCGTCGGCCCTGCTCGCCGCGGGCCGGCCCCACACCGTCCTGCCGTTGTCAGGCGTGACCCACATGACCCCGCAGGAGGTCGTGGCGGAGAACCTCCTCCACCTCCAGGTCGACTACCTGAAGCAGTCCCTGAACCGCCACTAGGACCTCCAGCTCCGCCACAGGGCCGCGTAGGGGCCGTCGGCGGCGACGAGTTCGTCGTGGGCGCCGAGTTCGGTGATGCGGCCGTCCTCCACCACCGCCACGCGGTCGGCGTCGTGGGCGGTGTGGAGGCGGTGCGCGATCGCCACGACGGTCCGGCCGTCCAGGACGGCGGCGAGCGAGCGCTCCAGGCGGCGGGCGGCGCGCGGGTCGAGGAGGGAGGTCGCCTCGTCCAGCACGAGGGTGTGCGGGTCGGCGAGGACGAGCCGGGCCAGCGCGAGCTGCTGCGCCTGCGCGGGCGTCAGGGCCTCGCCGCCGGAGCCGGTGCTCGCGGCCAGGCCGGGGCCGTCCCAGTCGACCGCCGCGAGGACCCGCTCCAGCTCGGCGTCGGACGCGTCCGGGCGGGCCATCACGAGGTTCTCGCGGATCGTGCCGCGGAACACGTGGTGCTCCTGGGTGACCAGGGCGACGTGGCCGCGCAGCTCGTCCAGCGGCAGCTCCACCAGCGGCACGCCGCCGATGGTGACGGAGCCGGAGCGCGGGCCGTCGACCCCGGCGAGCAGGCGGCCGAGGGTCGACTTGCCCGCGCCGCTGGGCCCGACCACGGCGAGGCGTTCCCCGGGTCTCAGGTCGAGGTCCACACCGTGCAGCACGTCCGTGCCGGAGCGGTAGGAGTAGCGGACGTCGCGGGCCGTGAGCCGCTCGCCGGACGGCCGGCGGCCGTTCGGCGAGCGGTCGGGCGGGATGTTCCCCACGCCGAGCAGGCGGGCCAGGGACGCGCCGCCGAGCTGGAGTTCGTCCAGCCAGGACAGCATCGTGTCCACCGGGGCGATGAGCTGCTGCGCGTACAGGGTCGCGGCGGTCACCTGCGCGAGGGACGCCATGCCGTTGATGTAGAGGAGGCCGCCGACGAGCAGCGTCGCCGCGACGGGCAGCATGAAGCCCAGCTCCGCGACCGGGAACAGGATCATGCGCAGGCGCAGGGTGTACCGCTCGGCCCGGTAGGACGCCGCGATGTCGGCGTCGACGCGTGCGTGCCGGCGGTCCTCCAGCCCGAGCGCCTCTACCGTCCGGGCGCCCTGCACCGTCTCGGTCAGCCCGTCGGCGATCCGCGACCACGCGGCGTTCTCCCGCAGGTACCCGCCGTGGGCGCGGGGCAGGTACCAGCGCATCACCGTCCACAGCACCGGGACGCCGACCAGGGCGGGCAGCGCGACGAGCGGGCCGTTCAGCAGCAGCGCGCCGGCCGTCAGCGCGCAGGCGACGACGGCGACGAGCGTCTCCGGCATCGCGTAGCGGACGGACGTGCTCAGCGTGTCCACGTCCCGGGACGCGCGGGTGACCAGGTCGCCGGTGCCCGCCCGCTCGACCCGCGACAGCGGCAGCGCCAGGACGCGGTCGACGAACTCCTCGCGCAGCCCGGCCAGCACCCGCTCGCCGAGCTTCGCGGACGCGAAGTAGGCGTAGCGGGTCAGAATCCCCTGGACGATGACGAACCCGGCGATGGCCAGGCCGGTCGTGTCGACCTCGGCCCGGCCGTCGCGGACGCCCTCGACCAGGGCGCCGAGCAGGCGCGGCGTCACCAGGCCCGTCACGGCCGCCAGCCCGTGCAGGGCGAGGACGACGGCGAGGTCGCGGGGATACCTCACGACGAGGCGCCGCGCGTACGCGCGCACCTGCGCCGGTGTCGCCACCGGCAG
Organism: Actinomadura sp. 7K534; assembly: GCF_004348575.1. NCBI lineage: Bacteria > Bacillati > Actinomycetota > Actinomycetes > Streptosporangiales > Thermomonosporaceae > Actinomadura > Actinomadura sp. 7K534. Next base: position 18,633 of record NZ_SMKB01000107.1, on the reverse strand, counting down.
TGTCTCGGCGCTCACGTCCCCGCCCTCTCAGCGGTCTTGTCCATGCTCTGCTCGGGGTCAGGCTGCTCGGGGTCGGTCTGCTCGGGTTTCTCGGTCAGCTCGGGTTTCTCGGTCTGCATCGGGGCCATGGCCTCTCCCCTGGTCACCGTTGCCGCGTAGCGCGGTTCGGTGTCCAGGAGGTCGCGGTGGGTTCCTTCCGCGACGACCTGGCCGTCCAGGACGAAGGCCACGTGGTCGGCCCGGTCCAGCATCAGTGGGCTCGTGGTGCACACCACGGTGGTGCGTCCCGCGCGCGCTGGGCCGAGCCGGTCGGCGATGCGCGCCTCGGTGTGCGCGTCCACCGCACTGGTCGGTTCCACCAGGACGAGAAGGTCCGGGTCGGCGACGAGCGCCCGCGCCAGGCGGAGGCGCTGCTGCTGCCCGCCGGAGAACTCCCGCCCCGCCTCGACGACATGCGCGTCCAGGCCGACGGAGTCGACGACGTCCTCGGCGCAGGCCGCATGGACGGCCGCGCGCAGCGCCGCTCCATCACCGTCGGGGGCGAGGCTCTCGGCGAGTGGGCCGGAGAACAGGCGGTCCTCGTTGACCGCGACGAGGACGCGGCGCCGGACGTCCGCGACGGTGTGCAGCGGAACGCCGCCGAAGTCGACCACGCCCGGCACGTACCGGCCGAGCCGGTCGGCGACGGCCTGCGCGTCGCGCGGGTCCGCCGCCGCGACCGCGGTGACCCGGCCCTCGCGCACGACCAGCCCCGACGCGACGTCGGTGACGTGGAGGGGCCCCTCCGGACGCGCGGTCCCGGCGTGCCGCAACTCCGGCTCCATGGCCAGCAGGGCCGTGACCCGGCCCGCCGCGACCAGCGCCTGGGTGATCCGTCCCGCGGCCTCCCCGACGGTCTTCAGCGGGATGATCAGGAACACCGCGTAGCCGTAAAACGTGACCAGCTCGCCCACGCCGATCGACCCCCGCACGGCGAACCGGGCGCCGGCCCAGGTCACCAGCGCGATCAGCAGTCCGGGCAGCAGCACCTCGGCGCCGCTCAGCCGCGTCTCGGCCCGCGCGACCGCGACCCCCGCCCGCCGCACCCGCTGGGACTCGGCGCGGTAGCGGCCGGAGAACATCGCCTCGCCGCCGATGCCGCGCAGCACCCGCAGGCCCGCGACGAGGTCGGCGGCGTGCGTGCTCAGCTCGCCGACCAGCTCCCGGTGCTCCCGCTCCCGGTCGCGGTAGGGCCGCAGCAGCGGCGCGGCCACCGCCAGGATGACCGGTACGCCCACCAGCACGATGAGGCCGAGCGCGGGCGACGTCGCCAGCAGGATGCCCGCGACGGCGATGATGGCCACGACGGCGCCGGTCCCCCGGGAGATGATGTCCAGCGCGCCGCCGATGTGGACGACGTCGGACAGGCCGATGCTCATCATCTCGCCCGTGCTCAGCCGTCTCGGCAGCGTCCCGCCGAGCCGGGTCGCCTGCCGGGTGACGAGCTGGACGGTCCGGTACGAGGCCGCGAGCCAGTTGAACACCGCGAGCCGGTGCCGGAAGGCGCTGGTCACCGCCTGGAGGACGCCGAGCGCGAGCAGGACCCCGGCCCAGGTCAGCAGGGCGGACTCGTCCCGCGCCGCGACGCCGTCGCCGAGGGCGCGGCCGATCGCGGCGGGCATGAGCGCCTGGCTGAGCATCCAGACCACGCCGAGGGCGGCGCCCGCCGCGCAGCTGCGCCACTGGAGGCGCAGCAGCCACAGCAGGTAGCGCGCCGGTGAGATGTGAACGGCGCCGGAGCCGCCGCGGGACGCGCGGGGGCCCGTCCCCCCTCGAACGGCATGGCCGGGCGTGCCAGGATCTTTTTCCGGCAACGGCTTCACGGACGAAGGTTATGCAGCGGATGTGCGAAAGTTCGACTGGTTTTTCAGTGGTCGGCGCGGGTTACGGCCCGTCCAAAACCCCGCCCGATGACGTCCAGGGGTGCCGCGCGAGGTCAGGACGCGCTAAGGTCTGATCAACGGAGCGATGCTTACTCCGCTCCTTGAGCCGGGACTCCGGCGGCTAGGCCAATGCCGCTCCCCCGGCGCGGCGCGCACCGCTCCCCGTGCCGCGGGGAACGCGCGGGACGCCGTGACCGCTGCCAGTCGCCAGCCCGACTTTTCGGAAGCCCTTGTGAGCACCATCAGTCACCAGACGTATCCCCTCATGCCGGGAGCCGGGGACAGGGTCGACCTGCTCCTCATCGACGACGACCCCGGCGACGTCCTCATGGTCGAGAAGATGCTCGCCGAGAGCGGCATGGACGTCGAGATCAACGTCGTCGGCGACCTCACCGCCGCGGGGCGGGCCCTGACGCGGCGCACCCAGTGCATCATCGTCGACCTGTCCACCCCCGGCATCGACCGGCTCGACGGGCTGCGGCGGGTCCTCGCCCTGTCCGGGTCCGCCGCCGTCGTGGTGCTGACCGGCATCGACGACGCCCACCTCGGCGTGCGGGCGGTCGCCGCCGGCGCCGAGGACTACCTGGTCAAGCAGGAGGTCGACGCCCCGCTGCTGGCCCGCGCCGTCCGCTACGCCATCGAGCGCAAGCGCTCGGAGGAGACCGAGCGGCGGCTGGTCGAGGCCCGCATCGTCGGCCGGGAGAACGCCCGGCTGGAGCGCGGCCTGCTGCCCGTCCCGCTGATCGACGACCCGTCGCTGCGGCACCACACCCGCTACCGGCCCGGCCGGCGGCGGGCCCTGCTCGGCGGCGACTTCTACGACACCGTGCAGACCGAGGGCGGCGCGGTCCACCTCGTCATCGGCGACGTGTGCGGGCACGGGCCCGACGAGGCCGCGCTCGGCGTCCAGCTCCGGATGGCGTGGCGGACGCTCGTGCTCGCCGGCCACACCGGCGAGCAGCTCCTCGGCACCCTCGACAGCGTCCTCGGCCACGAGCGGCGCAGCGAGGAGATCTTCACCACGCTCTGCATGATCACGATCGCGCCGTCGCGGCGGACGGCCCGGATGCACCTGGCCGGGCACCCCGCCCCGCTGCTGTTCCGCGGGATCCCCGGGGACGGCGAGTTCGAGGTGTCGGCGCTGCCGGACTACGCGCACGGCCCGGCGCTCGGCCTGGTGCCCGGCGCCGAGTGGCCGACCACCGAGATCGACCTCGGCGAGTCGTGGGCGCTGATGCTCTACACCGACGGCCTCATCGAGGGGAAGGTCGGCGCGGGGTCCGAGCGGCTCGGCACCGAGGGGCTCGTCGAGCTGGCGCACCGCGCCCGCGCGGGCGGCGCCACGGGACGGTCCCTCATCGACGCGCTCGTCACCGACGTCGAGCGCCTCAACGGCGACGCCCTGACCGACGACCTCGCCGTGCTGCTGCTGTCGCGGCAGCATGAGGGCGGCGGAGCGGCACGTCTTGCGCGTTCCTGACACACCGCCGCCGACCTCGTCAATGTCTTCTCGATCACCTGCCCGGTGAGTTCCGGATCGTCCTGTGAAGTCACTCACCGCGTGGTCTATCACGGAACGGGCACAACGTCCGTTCTGCATGGCTTCATAGCCTGAGGCTATCGAAACCAGTGCGCTCATGACTTGGAACTCTCAGCCCAGGTCGGCATAGCTTCGAGCACGTGGCTGTAGCGATACCTGCGATCTACCGGTCGACCGTCGGCAAGAAGGCCGTCATGGCGGTGACCGGCGCCGTCCTCGTGCTCTTCCTGATCACGCACATGATCGGGAACCTGAAGATCTTCTTCGGGGCGGAGAGCTTCAACGACTACGCGCACTGGCTGCGCACGCTCGGCGAGCCCGCCGTGCCGTACCGGACCGTCCTCACGCTCCTGGAGGCCGGCCTGGTGGTGGCGATCGTCCTGCACATGTGGTCGGCGGTGTCGCTCGCCCGGCGCGCGTCGGCCGCGCGGCCGGTGAAGTACCAGGCCAAGAAGAAGTCGCACGCGCAGGGCTACGCCGCCCGCACGATGCGGTACGGCGGCGTCATCATCGCGTTCTACGTCGTCTGGCACCTGCTGGACCTGACGTTCTTCGTCGTGAACCCGCTCGGCGGCGACGCCACCCCCTACCAGCGGATGATCGCCGACTTCGACCCGTCCCGCTGGTACATCACCGTCTGGTACGTCGTCGCGGTCCTGCTCGTCGGCGCGCACCTCCACCACGGCATCTGGAGCGCGTGCCAGACCCTCGGGCTGCGCACCCCGCGCACGGAGCGGCTGCTCCGCGGGCTGTCCGGAACCATCGCGGCGGTCGTGACGCTCGGTTTCGCCGCCGTCCCCGTCTCCATCACGTTCGGATGGGTGAGCTGACCATGATCGACGGCTTCTACAAGTCCGGCGAGCCGATCGCCGACACCAAGGCGCCCGCGGGTCCCATCGAGGAGCGCTGGACGACCCGCAAGTTCGAGGCCAGGCAGGTCAACCCCGCCAACAAGCGCAAGAAGAAGATCATCATCATCGGCACCGGGCTGGCGGGCGGCTCGGCGGGCGCGACCCTCGGCGAGGCCGGCTACCACGTCCAGCAGTTCTGCTTCCAGGACTCGCCGCGCCGCGCCCACTCGATCGCCGCGCAGGGCGGCATCAACGCGGCCAAGAACTACCGCAACGACGGCGACAGCGTGCACCGGCTGTTCTACGAGACGGTGAAGGGCGGCGACTTCCGCTCCCGCGAGTCGAACGTGCACCGGCTCGCCGACATCTCCCGGAACATCATCGACCAGTGCGTCGCGCAGGGCGTCCCGTTCGCCCGCGAGTACGGCGGCCTGCTCGACAACCGCTCGTTCGGCGGGACGCAGGTCTCCCGCACCTTCTACGCGCGCGGGCAGACGGGCCAGCAGCTCCTGCTCGGCGCGTACCAGGCGCTGATGCGGCAGGTCGACGCGGGCAACGTCGAGCTGTACCCGCGGCACGAGATGCTCGACCTGATCATGGAAGACGGGCGGGCGCGCGGCGTCGTCGTCCGCGACCTGATCAGCGGCGAGATCAAGCACTACACGGCGGACGCGGTCGTGCTGGCGTCCGGCGGTTACGGCAACGTGTACTTCCTGTCCACGAACGCCATGGGCTCGAACGTCACCGCGTCCTGGCGCGCCCACCGGCACGGCGCCCTGTTCGCCAACCCGTGCTTCACGCAGATCCACCCGACGTGCATCCCGGTCAGCGGCGACCACCAGTCGAAGCTGACCCTGATGTCGGAGTCGCTGCGCAACGACGGGCGGGTGTGGGTGCCGAAGAAGGGCGGCGACACGCGGCGGCCCGCCGACATCCCCGAGGACGAGCGCGACTACTACCTGGAGCGCATCTACCCGTCCTTCGGCAACCTCGTCCCGCGCGACATCGCGTCCCGCGCCGCGAAGAACGTCTGCGACGAGGGACGCGGCGTCGGCCCCGGCGGCCTCGGCGTCTACCTCGACTTCGCCGACGCCATCGGCCGGCTGGGCCGCGACAAGGTCGAGGCCAAGTACGGCAACCTCTTCGAGATGTACGAGCGCATCACCGGCGAGAACCCGTACGACACGCCGATGCGCATCTACCCCGCCGTCCACTACACGATGGGCGGGCTGTGGGTGGACTACGACCTGGAGTCCACCATCCCGGGCCTGTTCGTCATCGGCGAGGCGAACTTCTCCGACCACGGCGCGAACCGCCTCGGCGCGTCCGCGCTGATGCAGGGGCTCGCCGACGGCTACTTCGTCCTGCCGAACACCATCGGCGACTACATCGCCCGCAACGACGGCCTCGGACCGGTCGGCGAGAGCGCGGTCACCGAGGCCGAGGAGCGCGTGAAGTCGCAGATCGACCGGCTGCTGTCGGTCGGCGGGGACCGCTCCGTCGACTCCTTCCACCGCGAGCTCGGCCACATCATGTGGGAGTACTGCGGGATGGAGCGCACCGAGGAGGGCCTGCGCAAGGCGCTCGACCTCATCCCGGCGCTGCGGCAGGAGTTCTGGGAGCGCGTCCGGGTCACCGGGAAGGGCGAGGAGCTCAACCAGCAACTGGAGAAGGCCGGCCGCGTCGCCGACTTCTTCGAGCTGGCCGAGCTGATGGTCGTCGACGCGCTGCACCGCACCGAGTCCTGCGGCGGCCACTTCCGGGCCGAGAGCCAGGACGAGGACGGCGAGGCCAAGCGCGACGACGTCAACTTCTCCTACGTCGCCGCCTGGGAATGGGCCGGTGAGGGCGAGCAGCCGATCCTCCACAAGGAGGCCCTGAACTTCGAATACGTCAAGCCGACCCAGAGGTCTTACAAGTGACGATGAAGCTCACACTGCGCGTCTGGCGCCAGAGCGGCCCCGAGGACAAGGGGAGGATGGTCGAGTACAAGCTCGACGACGTCTCCCCCGACGCCTCGTTCCTGGAGATGCTCGACGTCCTCAACGAGCGGCTCATCGCCGAGGGCGAGGAGCCGGTCGCGTTCGACCACGACTGCCGCGAGGGCATCTGCGGCATGTGCTCGCTCGTCATCAACGGCACCCCGCACGGCCCGGAGCGCGCCACCACCACGTGCCAGCTCCACATGCGCAAGTTCAAGGACGGCGAGGTCATCGACATCGAGCCGTGGCGGGCGGCGGCGTTCCCGGTCGTCAAGGACCTGGTGGTCGACCGCTCCGCGTTCGACCGGATGATCCAGGCGGGCGGCTACATCTCCGCGCCGACCGGCACCGCGCCCGAGGCGCACGCCGTGCCCGTCCCGAAGCCCGACGCCGACCAGGCGTTCGAGGCCGCCGAGTGCATCGGCTGCGGCGCGTGCGTCGCGGCCTGCCCGAACGGCTCGGCCGCCCTGTTCCTCGGCGCCAAGGTCACCCACCTCGGGCTGATGCCGCAGGGCCAGCCGGAGCGCTGGGACCGGGTCGTGTCCATGCTGGAGACCCACGACGAGGAGGGCTTCGGCGGCTGCACCAACACCGGTGAGTGCACCGCCGCCTGCCCCAAGGGCATCCCCCTGGACGTCATCGGCCGGCTGAACCACGACTACCTGAAGGCCACCGCGGGCGGAAAGAAGCGCTGACCCGCACGGCGCCCCATGGACGGACCCCGCCCGAAGTACCAGGCGGGGTCATTCATTTCCGGACCCTGGCGAGGGCGCCATTTACTGTGGACGCATGACGATCACGCTGGTGCCCTACCACCTTGACGAACGGCTTCCCGACTCGTCCTTCCCCTTGCCCACCGCCGGTTTCATCCCGGTGACGCGGGAGCTGCCCGAAGGCGACGTCTGGGCGCGCCTCGGCGCGCTGTACGAGTTGGTCTCCGCCGAGGTCGCCGACCAGGTCACCGGCGGGACGCGGCCGACCGTGGTGTCGGGCGACTGCCTGGTCTCCACGGCGGTCCTCGCTGGCGTGCAGCGGGCGGGCGTGGACGCATCGGTCGTCTGGTTCGACGGGCACGGCGACATCCACTCCCTGGAGAGCTCCACGTCCGGCTACATCGGCGGGATACCGCTGCGGCAGATCATCGGCGACCATCCCGAGCTGCTCACCGGCCCGCTGGGGCTGCGCCCGCTGCCGGAGGAGCGCGCCGTCCTGGTGGACGCCCGCGACCTCGACCCGGCCGAGGCGGAGTTCCTCGCGACCTCGGAGGTGCGGCGCTGCCCGGTGGACGACGTCGTCCTGCCCGACGGGCCGCTCGTCCTGCACATCGACCTGGACGTGATCGACAAGGGCGACCTGCCCGGCCTGCGGTTCCCGGTCGGCGACGGCCCGTCGCGGGACGCGGTGCTCACGTCCTACCGTCGCGTCATGGCCACCGGCCGCGTCGCCGCGCTGGATCTCGCCTGCCCCTGGCATCTGCCGGAGGGCGACGACACCGCCATCCGAACCCGTCTGCTGGCCGAGCTCCTGGGTGGGATCCAGGGCGCCTGATCCGGCCACTTGCACATGCGCAAAGGTCCCTGCCCAGGTCGCGATCTTGCAGTAGCGTGCTGCACGTGCAGAAGACTGTGCATATGCATGACCCGTTGCACGGTATCGCCGACCCATCGCACGCGGTGCACCGGTCGATCCTGTGCGTGGACGTCCAGGGCTACGGCACCCGGACGAACTGGGACCAGCTCGCCGTGCGCAGCGTCCTGTTCAAGGTCCTGCCCGAGGCGCTGGCCGACTCCGGCGTGCCCCCGAGGTCGCTGCGGTTCGAGGACCGCGGGGACGGCGCGCTCGTCCTCGTCCAGCCTGACGTGCCGAAGGAGCGGCTGGCCGGCCCCTTCCCGCTGAAGCTGGCGGCCTCCCTCGAACGGCACAACAGCGGCGCGCCGCCGGGGGCGCGCATCAAGGTCCGCGTCGCCGTGCACGCGGGGGAGGTGATCTACGACGCCCACGGCGTGGCGGGCAGCGCGATCGTCGCGGCGTCCCGGCTCCTGGACGCGGAGCCGCTGAAGAACGCCCTGCGCGCCTCCCCCGGCGCCGTCGCCCTCATCGCCTCCACCTGGTTCTATGAAGAGGTCGTCCAGCAGTGCCCGACGTGCGACGCCGCCGCGTACCGTCCCGTCCGCGTAACGGTCAAGGAGACCGATACCCGCGGATGGGTGCGCCCCCTGCCCCCCACGATGACGCCGCCAGCGCCCTCGCCCGGTACCTGGACCCGGCCTGATCGCCGGCGGCGCCGAGGGGCGGCACGCCATCGCCGCACTGCACAACCTGGGTGGTAGGGCCCGGGGCCGGCGCCGACCTGGCGTCTAGCCGCCGAGGGCTTATTCGTTGAGGAGGGTTTCGACGCCTGGGGGAAGGCTTCCGGCCAGGCCCGCCTCGACGAGGAACGTCTGCAGGGTGTCCTGGAAGGCGCGTGCGGCGTGGGTGAGTTCGACGTCCTTGCGGTGGGCGAGCGCGATGGTGCGGAGCAGGCCGGGGCCCTGGCGGCCCCGGCGCGCCTCCTCGTCGGGCAGGACGAGCGGCGTACCGCGCAGGCCGGGCCGTCCGGCGAGGACCATGCTGGGGACGACCGCCACGCCCAGGCCGACCTCCACGAAGCGCAGGACGGCGTCCATCTCGCCCCCCTCGACCGCGAACCGGGGCTCGAAGCCCGCGGCACGGCACGCGCTGATGGTCGCCTCGCGCAGGTCGTAGCCCGGACGGAACATCACGAGCGGGCGGTTCCGGAGGTCCTCGATGCGCAGGTACGAGCGGCGGGGCAGCTGGGCGGCCTTCAGGGAGCGCTCGGGCAGTCCCGTCTCGGCACCGGTCGGGGACGCCACCACCAGGAACTCGCGCAGGATGGGGGTGGTGTCCAGGGGCGGGTCGCCCTGGAGCGGGAGGATGACCAGGGCCATGTCCAGGGAGCCTCGGGTCAGTTCCCGGACGAGGTCGCGGGAGCCGCCCTCCTCCACCAGGAGCTGGATCCCCGGGTAGGCGTCGTGGAAGCGGCGCAGAACGTCCGCCAGTAGGCCCGCGCACAGGGACGGTGTAGCGCCGAGCCGTACCCGGCCGCGTTTGAGGCCGGCGAGTTCCTGCACCTCAAGGCGGGCCGTCTCGACGTCGGCGAGTATGCGTTTGGCAAGCGGCAGCAGGGCCTCGCCCGCGGGCGTCAGGGTGATGTTCCCCCGGGCACGGCTGAACAGGGAGACGCTCAGCTCGGACTCCAGCGCGCGGATCTGCTTCGACAGCGACGGCTGCGCCACCCGCAGGATCTCGGCGGCCTGCGTGAAGTGGCGCACCTCCGCGACCGCGACGAAATAGGCGAGCTGCTGCAACTGCACCCTGCACAGGGTACGGGTCGCGTCCCGGCGCGCCCGCAGGCGGCCCGCGGGTCAGCGGGCGTGCCGGCGGAGCGCCTGCAGGTCATGGACGATGAGGCGGCGCCGGCCCGTCTCGATCCAGCCGTGCGCGCGCAGCGTCCGCAGCGCCTTGCTGACCGCCTCGCGGGACGCGCCGACCCAGCCCGCCAGCTCCTCCTGCGACAGGTTCAGCGTGATGCGGACGCTCTGCCCCTCCCCCTCCGGGCCCGCCCGGTACGGGACGCCGAACCGCTCGGCCAGCTCGACGAGGCGCTGCGCGACGCGTCCGGTCGCGTCGAACATGCCGAACTCGGCGCGTTTGCGGTCGGCGTCGCGCCAGCGCTGGCACAGCACCCGCATGATGATGATCGAGACGCGGCCGTGCGCCTGCAGGAACGCCATGAACTCGTCGGCCGAGACCGCGAGGGCCCGCACCGGCTCCAGCGCGGCGACCGACGCCGACCGCGGCTGCCCGTCGATCGCGGCGACCTCGCCGAGGAGCGCCCCCGGTCCGCGCACGGCGAGCAGGGCCTCCCCGCCCTGCTCGCGGTAGGAGAACGCCTTCACGCGGCCCCGCAGCAGGACGGCGACCCAGCCGGGATCCTCGCCCTCGGTGAAGAGCGTGTCCCCCCGTGCGAAGTCGCGGACGCGGCCACGTGACTCCAGGTCCTCGCGTTCCGCCTGGGTGAGTTCGGCGAAGAACGAGCCCGGTTCGAGGGCGCTCATGCCGTCCACGCTAATTGCCCCCGGGCTTTCCGTGGCCCAGGAAGAGAATCACGAAATCACAACGCGTTGTGTGCACAAATCCCTACTCGAATGGCCGGGGGTGCGCCAGTGTTGATCGCGGCGTGTGCGGTTGGCAGGCCGTCCAGCGTCCACGGCGTTCATGGGGAACGGCGTTTACGGCGGGCGGCGGCCCGGGGGCACGCCGCCCGCCGCGTTGCGGGAGCGCCGCATGCCAGGGCGACGCTTCCGGGGCGGGAAACGCGAACGCCCCCCGTCGCGCGGGGCGGCGGGGGACGTTCGCGAAGAAGCCCGGCCCGGAAGGGCCGAGACGTCAGGCGGACGGGGTGTCCTGCCCCTTCTTGACGATGCCGAGCTTGGTGCCGAGCCACACCACCGGGTCGTACTTGCGGCCGACGACCCGCTCCTTCATCGGAATCAGCGCGTTGTCGGTGATCTTGATGTGCTCGGGGCAGACCTCGGTGCAGCACTTCGTGATGTTGCAGAAGCCGAGACCGTGGTCGTCCTGCGCGATGTTGCGCCGGTCGGCCTGGTCCGCCGGGTGCATCTCCAGCTCGCCGATCCGCATCAGGAAGCGCGGGCCGGCGAAGTTCTCCTTGTTCTCGTCGTGGTCACGGATGACGTGGCAGACGTCCTGGCACAGGAAGCACTCGATGCACTTGCGGAACTCCTGCGAGCGCTCGACGTCCACCTGCTGCATCCGCAGCTCGCCGGGCTTCGCGTCGCCCGGGTCGAACGACGGGATCTCCCGCGCCTTCTGGTAGTTGAACGACACGTCCGTGACCAGGTCGCGGATCACGGGGAACGTGTTGACCGGCGTGACCGTCACCGTCTCGTCCGGGTCGAACGTCGACATCCGCGTCATGCACAGCAGCCGCGGCATGCCGTTGATCTCCGCGGAGCACGACCCGCACTTGCCCGCCTTGCAGTTCCACCGGACGGCGAGGTCGGGCGCCTGCGTGGCCTGCAGCCGGTGGATGATGTCGAGGACGACCTCGCCCTCGTTCACCTCGACGGTGTAGTCGACGAGCTCGCCGTCGCCGTCGTCGCCGCGCCAGACCTTGAACTTGGCCTTGTAGCTCATCGGTCGCCCTCCTCGTCCTTGCCCTCGGCAGCGGGGCCCTCGGCTGCGGGGCCCTCGGCGGCGGACGCGGCGGTCGCACCGGTCGCCGCCTCCCCCGACTCGGCCTCCTCGGCCAGGGCGGCCGGCAGCTCCTCGGCGGTCAGGTACTTCTTCAGCTCGTCGTTCTCGAACAGCTCCAGCAGGTCGTCCCGCATGGGCCGCATCGGCTGCCGCGTCAGCTCGACGTGCGGGTCGGACGGGTCGCCGGCCAGCGAGCAGACCAGGTTGACCTTCCGCCACTCCGCCGACATCTGCGGGTAGTCGTCGCGGGTGTGGCCGCCGCGGCTCTCCTGCCGCTCCAGCGCCGCCTTGGCGACCGCCTCCGACACCAGCATCATGTTGCGCAGGTCGAGCGCGAGGTGCCAGCCCGGGTGGTAGCCGCGCCCCTCGTCGCCCACCGCGACGGGGTCGACGCTGACGTTCGCGACCCGCTCCCGGAGCTTGGCGAGCGACGCCAGGGCCTGCTGCAGCTCCTCTTCCTTGCGGATGATGCCGACCAGCTCGTTCATCGTCTGCTGCAGCTCGGCGTGGACGGCGTAGGGGTTCTCGCCGTCCTTCCGCTCGAACGGCGCGAGCGCCTCGGTCGCCGCCGCGGTGACCTCCGCCTCGGGGACGGCGGGACGGGCGGCCAGCGCGTCGACGTACTCCGCCGCGCCGAGCCCGGCCCGGCGGCCGAAGACCAGCAGGTCCGACAGCGAGTTGCCGCCGAGCCGGTTGGAGCCGTGCATGCCGCCGGAGACCTCGCCCGCGGCGAACAGCCCGGGGACCTTCGCGGCGCCGGTGTCCGGGTCGACCTCCACCCCGCCCATCACGTAGTGGCAGGTGGGCCCGACCTCCATGGCCTCCTTCGTGATGTCGACGTCCGCCAGCTCCTTGAACTGGTGGTACATCGACGGGAGCCGCTTGACGATCTCGGCGGCGCCGCCGGGCATCCGGTCGACGACGGTGAGGAAGACCCCGCCGTGCGGCGATCCCCGCCCGGCCTTGACCTCGGAGTTGATCGCGCGGGCCACCTCGTCGCGCGGCAGCAGCTCGGGGGGACGCCGGTTGTTCTCCGGGTCGTCGTACCAGCGGTCCGCCTCCTCCTCCGAGGTGGCGTACTGCTCCTTGAACACCTCGGGGATGTAGTCGAACATGAACCGCTTGCCCTCGGAGTTCCGCAGGACGCCGCGGTCGCCGCGCACCGACTCGGTCACGAGGATGCCCTTGACGGACGGCGGCCAGACCATGCCGGTCGGGTGGAACTGCACGAACTCCATGTTCAGCAGCGTGCCGCCGGCGAGCATCGCCAGCGCGTGGCCGTCCCCGGTGTACTCCCAGGAGTTCGACGTGACCTTGAACGCCTTGCCGATGCCGCCGGTCGCGAGCACCACCGCGGGCGCCTCGAACACCACGAACTTGCCGGTCTCCCGGACGTAGCCGAACGCGCCGCAGATCTTGCCGTCGTCGTCCTTCAGCAGCCGGGTCACCGTCGTCTCGGCCCAGACCTTCAGCCTGGCCTCGTAGTCGCCGTGCTCGGCGTGGTCCTCCTGCTGGAGGGCGACGACCTTCTGCTGCGCGGTGCGGATCAGCTCCAGGCCCGTCCGGTCGCCGACGTGCGCCAGCCGCGGGTACTCGTGCCCGCCGAAGTTGCGCTGGCTGATCTTGCCGTCCTTGGTGCGGTCGAACAGCGCGCCCCACAGCTCGAGCTCCCAGATGCGGTCCGGGGACTCCTTGGCGTGCAGCTCCGCCATCCGCCAGCTGTTCATGAACTTGCCGCCGCGCATGGTGTCGCGGAAGTGGACCTGCCAGTTGTCCTTGGCGTTGACGTTGCCCATCGCGGCGGCGGCCCCGCCCTCCGCCATCACCGTGTGCGCCTTGCCGAACAGCGACTTGGAGATGATCGCGGTCTTCTTGCCCTGGAGGCGCGCCTCGATCGCCGCGCGCAGCCCGGCACCGCCGGCGCCGATCACCACGACGTCGTACGAGTGCCTCTCGATCTCAGTCATGATTCCTTGGCCTCAGTTGAAGAAACGCAGGTCGGAGATGGTCTCGCTGGCGACCAGCATGATGTACAAGTCGGCCACCACCAGCGAGCCCAGCGTGATCAGCGCGTACGTGCCGTGCTGCTGGTTGATCTTGGACACCCAGCCCCACATCCGGTACCGGACGGGGTTCTTGGAGAAGTTCTTCAGCCGTCCGCCGACGATGTGCCGGCAGGAGTGGCACGAGAGGGTGTACAGCCAGAGCAGGACCACGTTCCCGACCAGGATGACGGTGCCCAGCCCGATGCCGAAGCCCCCGTCCTTGCCGTGGAAGGCGAGAATCGCGTCGTAGGTGTTGATGAGGGAGATCAGCACGGCCGCCATGAAGAAGTAGCGGTGCAGGTTCTGCCCGATCAGCGGGAAGCGCCGCTCCCCGGTGTACTTCTTGTGGGGCTCGCGCACCGCGCACGCGGACGGCGACTGCCAGAAGGAGCGGTAGTACGCCTTGCGGTAGTAGTAGCAGGTCAGCCGGAACAGCAGCAGGAACGGCAGCGAGATCGCCGCGAACGGGATCCAGCCGCGGGTGCCCTCCGGCAGGAACGTCCCGAACAGCGCCGCGCTGCCGGTGTGGCCGTTCACCGTGACGTCGTTGCAGATCTCGTTGAAGCACGGCGAGTAGAACGGCGTCAGGTAGTGGAACTGCGGCACGTAGAAGGCGGCGCCCCAGAAGGCCCGTACGGTCGCGTACGCCACCCAAAGGGTGAAGATCACGAAGATCGACACCGGATACAGGCGCCAGTTGTCCTTCCGGAGCGTGCGTTCCTTGATCTGGGCGCGCGATTTCGCGGGCGCCTCCACAGTGCTCATCGTTCGGCTCTCCTGAGCTCGGGTCGTCGTGTCCCCGGTACCACGGTCTGAGCGCACCCGTGCGGCCGTCGCGCCCCGGCCCCCGGCCCGTGCGTCCGAGCCGTCGGCCATGCGTCCCGGCCGGGTCGCGATGGCGACCGGATGCCGTGTCGCATGCGGGCGGTGACGCCTCGTGTGCGCTTCCAGCGAAGCGACCCTACGCCACCTGCCAGGAGCTGTGACATACACAACAGCCAGACCCGCATGTGAGTCTGACCACAGACTTTAGCCCCAGGAGAGCACCTTGGCACCGCTCGCCATCCATAACCAGTTGTTATGGCTTTGCGGAATCGAGACGAGTGCACCCCGGCATGACCGTTCGGTCGCCCGGCGCGCGAGCCGGGCGGGTCCGCGCTTGGTGACGGACCGTGACGGCCGGATGAAGACCTAATTTCCTACCTGGATCGTGTGTGGCCGAGGATCTTGCGAATGAAATGGGCCTCGGCCTCGCTCGCGCGGCCGTTGCCGTACACGCGCAGGACCTCCGCGAGGTCGGGGAAGCGGTCGGCGAGGAGCGCGGCGGCGGCCTCGATCTCCGAGGCGGAGGCGACCTCGCGCAGGACGGTCTGGACGAGCCGGGCCGACTCGGCGGGCCCCCGGCCGGCGGACGCGCCGTCCCGGTCCTTGCCGTCCGCACCCGGGGCGCGCTCGGCGATGCGCACGTTCGAGGTGGTGGTCGCCGTCTCGGCCCTGATCTCGGCCAGGCGCTCCTTGATCTCGGCGGCGGTCATCGCGTCGAACGCGGGCCCGGCGACGAGCTCCTCGACCGCCATCAGCCGGTGCAGGACGGCCGGATTGCTGATCTTCGCCCGCTGGCCGGACATGAGCTGCGACAGCATCGGCGCGGACAGGCCGAGGACGCCGGCCAGCCCGGACTGCGAGAGCCCGAGCCGGTCGAGGAGCGGGCGGACGCGGTCGCCGAGCGGTTCGCCGTACCACTCGGCCTGCAGCGCGCGATTCCGGACCACCGTGTCCTCGGCGACGGCCAACCGAACCAACCCCTTGACGATTCGCAAATGCAAACGCTATATTCGCGGACGCACACGCTGCCATGCCGTCCACTGTCATGGTGCCATGTACCGCGGCGTTTGCATATGCGACGAACCTGGAAGGATCGACCATGCGCCTGTCAACTCGGCTGGCCACCACCGCCGCCGCGCTGCTCCTCGCGGCCGGCGCGCTCACCGGCTGCTCGCCGCTGGGCGGAGAGTCCTCGTCCGCCGGGGCGCGGTCCGGCGGCTCGGCGGGCGAGGCCGTCGCGGAGGGCGAGCCCGGCTTCGACAACACCGGCGAGCCGGTGACGAAGGGCACGTTCGACTCCCCCATCGCGCCGGGGGCCAAGGTCGACATCGCGATCATGGGCCTCAAGGTGCGGGGCAGGCTCGCCACCCTCCTCACCCAGTTCACCCCGCGCATCCCGCCGGGCGGCGAGGACAACCCCAACCCCTACGAGCTGAACGGCAGGAACGGCCTCGGGACCTCGCTGATCGACCCGGTCAACCTCAAGCGGTACGTCGTCGTCAAGGACTCCGGCGGCAAGGAGCTGGAGACGCACGACATCTTCACGCACATCGCCAACAACCAGACCGGCAACTTCTCCTACACGTTCGCCGCCCCGCCGGAGAACGTGAAGGCGGTGGACGTGCAGATCGGCTCGTGGCCCACGTTCCGCAACATCCCGGTCGAGCGGTGACGGGCATGCGGCGAGTCCTGTTCCTGACGGCCGTCCTGGGCGCGGTCCTGGCCGTCCCGGCGGTGGCCGGGGCCGCGCCGGACGTCCCGGACGTCCCCGAGGCCAACATCGCCGAATCCGTGCGCGGCATCGAGACGGCCCGGTCCGTGCGCGGCATCGACCTGTCCAAGGCGGTCGTCCCGCTCGAGACCGAGGAGGACGACGGCGAGCGGGTCACCGTGCGCATCTCGGCGGACGTCCTGTTCGACTTCGGCGAGGCGACGCTCACCGACGCCGCCGAGCGGAGCATCGCCGAACTCGCGAAGCGGCTGAGCGACGCCCGCGGCACCGTCGAGGTGTCCGGCCACACCGACTCCGTCGGAACCGACGCCTACAACCTGGACCTCTCGACGCGGCGCGCCGAGGCGGTCAAGGCCGAACTGCAGCGCTCACTGCAGGGGGCGTCGCTGCGCATCGAGGCCAAGGGCCACGGCGAGACCGAGCCCGTCGTCCCGAACGAGAAGGGCGGCGAGGACGACCCCGAGGGCCGCGCCAAGAACCGCCGCGTCGACATCACCTACGAGAAGGGCTGAGCGCGCGATGCCGCACGCACTGCGAGCCGCCGTCCTCGCCGTCACTGTCGCCCTGGCGCTGACCGCGTGCGGCGCGCGGGGCAGCGACGAAGCTCCCGATAGGGCCGCCACCGCCCCCGCCAGGCCGGGCGGCGCGACGCCGTCTCCCTCCGGCCCCGAACCGGCGGAGTGCCCGCACGGTCAGCTGATCAAGGCCGTGGAGATCCCCGCCGTGCACGCCGACCCGGTGCACATCCCGGAGGCGACGATCGGCGGGGAGAAGGTCCCGGCGGTGACGATCCCCGGCGTGGACATCCCGGCCCAGCGCGTTCCGGCGCAGTGCGTCGAGGAGAAGCCCGCCCCGGGCGCCTGCCTGGGCGCGGTCGCCGTCCCCGGGACGTCGATCCCCGGCACGGAGATCCCGGCGGTCCGCATTCCCGGCGTCCAGGCGGGCGGCGCCAGCGCCGACCCGGTCGAGGAGCCCGCGAAGTCGCAGAAGGCGATCGACCAGTCCGCGGTCTCGGTCGCGGAGGTCTGCCAGAGCAAGCCGTCCAAGGAGGGGCAGTACGTCGCCTCCGTGTACCGGCCGTCCCTCTACCGGCCCTCGCTCTACCGCCCGACCCTGTACCGGCCCTCGCTCTACCGGCCGCGTGCCTGCAACGACGACGGGGAGTGCATCCCGCCGGTCAACGTCCCCTCGGTGACGGTCCCCTCGGTCAGCGTCCCCTCGGTGAGCGTTCCGGCCGCCTCCCTCAAGTCGTACGTCGCCGGTCCGGGCCAGGTCATCAAGGGGGACGACCGGATCGCCTACAACATCGAGGCGGACGTCCTGTTCGACTTCGGCAAGGCCGACATCAAGCCGGCGGCCGCGAAGTCCCTCGCCGAGCTGGCCGAGTCGATCCGCAAGGAGGTCCCGTCCGGCGCGCCCATCCAGGTTGACGGCCACACGGACGCCAAGGGCGACCCGGCGTCCAACAAGGCGCTCTCCGAACGCCGCGCGCAGGCCATCGTCGACTGGCTCGCCACCAAGGGCGGCCTCGACCGGGCCCGGCTGAAGGCCACCGGCTACGGGGAGACGAAACCGGCCGTGTCCAACACCGAGCCGGACGGCTCCGACGATCCGCGGGCCCGCGCGAAGAACCGCCGCGTGGTGATCTCGGCCGCCCGTTCCTAGGCCCGGGGCGGCGGCCCGAGCTGGTCGAAGATCTGCAGGGGTTCCCCGTCCAGCGTCCGGACGGGGAACCGCAGTTCGAGACCGCACGCCGCCAGCGCGCGCCGCGCGGCGTCGGTCCCGTCCGGGCGCCGCGCCGGGTCGGCGGCGCACAGCCACGCGACCACCGCCCACAACCGCGGCGGCACCCCCGCGGGCGGCGCCCCCACCCGCTGCCGCGGCTCCGGATCGCCCGCACCGGTCAGCATCCGCCAGCCGACCATGCCCGCCGCGTACAGGTCCTGCCGCGGCCCCGGGCGGTTCCAGTCGAGCACCTCGGGCGCCAGGTATCCCGGGGTGCCGACGGTGAAGCCGGTCGTGGTGAACCGCATCCCGTCGTCCCCCAGCGCGATCCCGAAGTCCGCCAGCCGGACGTGCGGCGCCCCCACCGGACTCGGCTCCAGCAGCATGTTCGCGGGTTTCACGTCCCGGTGCACCACCCCGGCCCCGTGGATGTGGCTCAGCGCGGCGAGCAACTGGTCCAGGACCTCGGCCGCGTACGCCGGCGGCAGCCTGCCGTAGTCGCCGAGGAGCGTCTCCAGGGAGCCCCCGCTGACGAGGTCCATCGCCAGCAGGACGTCGTCGTCAGCGGAGCACGACGCGTACGGGCCCGGGCGGCGAGCCGGTGGGACTGGACCGGGAGATCCTGCTGGACGCGACGGACGACCGGCTGCACCAGGACTACCGCGCTCCCGCGATGCCGGCGTCCGCCGCACTGGTCAGGGCGCTGCGCGCCGCGGGCGTCCCGGCCGTGA
>NZ_SMKB01000106.1:0-24225 GCF_004348575.1 Actinomadura sp. 7K534 | reverse complement strand
GGGGCGGGGGCGGGGGAAAGCCGGTCGGCGAGGCGGCGCAGCCCCCGGTAGGAGGCGGTGCGCACGGCGCCCGAGCGTTTGCCGAGGACCTTGCCCGCCGTCTTGGCGTCCAGGCCCACGACGACGCGCAGCAGCACGGCCTCGGCCTGGTCGCGGGGCAGCTCGGCGATCAGCCGGATCGCGTCCCGGGTGGCGATGCCGTCCAGCGCGGCGACTTCGGTGTCGGCCTCGGCCGCCATCGTGGTCAGCGCCTCGACGGGGACGTCGCCGTTGGGACGCCGGGACCGGCGGCGCAGGTGGTCGAGGGCGCGGTGCCGGGTGATCGTCGCGGTCCAGCCGCGGAAGCCGTCGAGGTCGCCGCGGAAGGAGGGCAGGTCGCGGGCGATCTGCAGCCACGCCTCGGACGTCACGTCCTCGGCGTCCGGGCCGACGAGCGCGCCGGCGAAGCGGATCAGGCGGGGCTGCACGTCGCGGTACAGCATGCGGAAGGACTCCTCGTCGCCGTCCTGCGCCGCCCGCAGGGCACGGCAGAGCCGCTCCTCGTCCGCCCGTTCCATCCGGGCCATTGTGCAGGTATTCCGGCCACCGCGTAACATGTACGCGAGTGTTAACGGTGAGTAGTCATTGTGGATGGCTTCCACCAGGTACGGAAGATCCGTCCACCCCGGGAACAATCGCCGGGGCCCGTCGGTTACACATGACAGCCGATGTGCCTGGTGTCCCCGGGCCTCACCTATCGCCTTCACGGAATACCGTTCGGCTGGAGCCGTGTTGAGCCTTTCGCCGAGAGGCGACCCCGCACATCGGCCGCAAGACCAGGACCCCGCCGGGTCGCACGATCCGGCGGGGTCTGGTCGTTTTACGGGCCCCCGCGGACGGGGTTCTCAGTGC
This sequence comes from Actinomadura sp. 7K534, assembly GCF_004348575.1. NCBI lineage: Bacteria > Bacillati > Actinomycetota > Actinomycetes > Streptosporangiales > Thermomonosporaceae > Actinomadura > Actinomadura sp. 7K534. The sequence continues at coordinate 23,334 of NZ_SMKB01000106.1, read as the reverse complement.
TGGGGCGCGAGGGCCGGGTAGTCGACGTAGCCTTCCGCGCCGCCGCCGTAGACGAGCTCCGGGACGTGCGGGGTGAGCGGCGTGCCAGCCGCGAAGCGGGTCGGCAGGTCGGGGTTCGAGATGAACAGCCGGCCGAAGGAGAACACGTCGGCGAGGCCCACCGCGAGGACCTGCTCGCCCGCCCGCTGCGACGTCGGGTCCGGGCCGTTGAAGTTCCCGATGAGGGTGCCCGACCAGCGCGGCCGCAGGTCGGCCAGTGCCCCGTAGGCGCCGCGCTCGATGATGTGCAGGTAGGCGAGGCCGAGCGGGTCCAGGGCGTCGACGAGCGCCCGGTAGGTGCCCTCCGGGTCCGTCTCCTCGATCTCGTTCTCCGGGTTGTGCGGGGAGATGCGCAGCCCGACCCGCTCGGGGCCGATCTCGGCGGCCACGGCCTCGACCGCGTCGAGCGCGAACCGCAGCCGTCCGGCGCGGGAACCGCCGAACTTGTCGATGCGCCGGTTGGTGTTCTCGGCGAGGAACTGCTGGATGAGGTAGCCGTTCGCGCCGTGCACCTCCACCCCGTCGAACCCGGCCCGGACGGCGTTGCGGGCCTCCGCGGCGAAGGCCGCGATGGTCGCCTCCGCCTCGGCGGTCGTCATGGCGTGGGGCGTGACGTGGTCGACGCAGCCCTCGTTCGTGTGGATCCGCTCCCCCTCGATCCGGACGGGCGAGGGGGCCAGGGGGGTCGCGCCGCCCGGCAGGATCAGCGGGTGGGTCATCCGGCCCACGTGCCAGAGCTGGGCGAAGACCGTCCCGCCCGCCGCGTGCACGGCGTCGGTGACCGCGCGCCATCCGGCGACCTGCTCGTCCGTGACCAGGCCGGGGATGCCGGGCCCGCCCTTGCCGAGGACGTCCGGCCAGATCCCCTCGGTGACGATCAGCCCGGCGCCCGCGCGCTGCGCGTAGTACTGCGCCGTCAGCGGGTGGGGGACGCCGGTCGCGTCGTCCGCGCGGCCCCGGGTCATCGGCGCCATGGCGATCCGGTTCCGCAGCTTCAGGTGCGGCCCGTCGTAGGGGAGCAGGAGCGGGCTGGGCATTGCGGCCTCCGAATCATGTATCTACATTGATTGCATGTACATGCAGAGATTGTCATTGCATGTAGGCTGGTGTCAATAGACGGGGAGGAGCCGAGATGAGCGTTCGTGCGGCCGGCTCGCAGGCGGACACCGGCACTGCTGACACCGGCGCGGACACGGGCACTGCGGACTCGGGCACTGCGGACACGGCGCTATGGGACGGCGTCGTCACCCTGCACGCCCGCGTCGAGCAGCAGCTGGCCAAGGCGATGCAGCGGCGGCACGGCGTCGGCCTGTCGGAGTTCCGCGCGCTCTGCCGGCTGTCCCGCGCCGACGACGGCGAGCTGCGGATGCAGGAGCTCGCCGACCTCATCGGCCTCAACCAGAGTTCGGTGAGCCGCCTCGTCGCCCGGCTGGAGGCCGCCGGGCTCACCCGCCGCGCCATGTGCCCCAACGACCGCCGCGGCGTCTACACCGTGATCACCGAGGAGGGGCGGGCCGTGCACCGGAAGGCCGCCCCCACCTACGACGAGACCCTGACCGAGGCCCTCGACGAAGCCGCCGCGGACCCCGCGTTCGCGCCGCTCGTCGCGGCTTTCCGCGGCTGAGCGCGGCCCCCTCGCGGGGACCGCGCTCAGCCGTGGGCGGCCCGGGTCAGCGGGACGCCGGAACCTCCGGGCGGACCGGTCCGGCGGCGGTCGCCGAGGCGGGTTCGGCGGCGTCCGCGTCCAGCGGCTTGAACCGGCGCAGCCGCAGGCTGTTGCCGACCACGAAGACCGAGGAGAACGCCATCGCGCCGCCCGCGATCATCGGCACCAGCAGCCCGGCCGCCGCCAGCGGAATCGCCGCCACGTTGTAGGCGAACGCCCAGAACAGGTTGCCCTTGATCGTGCGGAGCGTGCGGCGGGACAGCCGGATCGCGTCGGCGGCCGCCCGCAGGTCGCCGCGGACGAGCGTCAGGTCGGACGCCTCGATCGCCACGTCCGCGCCCGTCCCCATCGCCAGGCCCAGGTCGGCCTGCGCGAGCGCGGCGGCGTCGTTGACGCCGTCGCCGACCATCGCGACCGTCCGGCCCTCGGACTGGAGGCGCTTGACGACGTCCACCTTGTCCTGCGGCAGGACCTCGGCGATGACCTCGTCGATCCCGACCGCGTCCGCGACGGTCCGCGCCACGGCCCGGTTGTCGCCGGTCAGCAGGACCGGGCGCAGCCCGAGCTTCCGGAAGCGCTCGACCGCCTCCCGCGAGGTCGGCTTGACCTGGTCCGCGACGGTGAGCACCGCGCGGGCCTCGCCGTCCCAGCCGACCGCGACCGCGGTGTGGCCGCGCCCCTGGGCCTCCTCCATGGCGTCCTGGAGGCCGGGGCTGAGGTGCTGCGACCATTCGGCGAGGAGCTGCGGGCGTCCCGCGATGACGCCGTGGCCGTCCACGACCCCCTGGACGCCGAGGCCCTCGACGTTGGCGAAGTCCTCCACCGCGCCGAGTTCGCCGACGCGTTCGGCCGCGCCCTTGGCGATCGCCTGCGCGATGGGGTGCTCGGACGCGTTCTCCAGCGCGCCCGCCAGCCGCAGGACCTCGTCCTCGGACACGCCGCCGGCGGTGACGACGTCGACCAGGGCCATGCGTCCCGTGGTGACGGTGCCGGTCTTGTCCAGGACGATCGTGTCGACCTCGCGGGTGGACTCCAGCACCTCCGGGCCCTTGATCAGGATGCCGAGCTGGGCGCCGCGCCCCGTGCCGACCATGAGGGCGGTCGGGGTGGCGAGGCCCAGCGCGCACGGGCAGGCGATGATCAGTACGGCCACCGCGGCGGTGAACGCGGCGGCGGCGCCGGTGCCCGTCCCCAGCCAGAAGCCGAGCGTGCCGAGCGCGAGCGCGATCACGACCGGGACGAAGATCCCGGAGATCCGGTCGGCGAGCCGCTGCGCCTGCGCCTTCCCGGTCTGCGCCTCCTCGACGAGCCGCGCCATCTGCGCGAGCTGCGTGCCGGAGCCGACCCGGGTCGCCCGGACCAGCAGCCGCCCGCCGGCGTTCACGGTCGCACCGACCACGCCGTCGCCCGGCGAGACCTCCACCGGGACCGACTCGCCGGTCAGCATGGACGCGTCCACCGCGGACGAGCCCTCCTCGACCGTCCCGTCGGTCGCGATCTTCTCGCCGGGGCGGACGACGAACACGTCGCCGACCGCGAGCCGGTCGACCGGGACGCGCTCCTCGCGCCCGTCCCGGATGACCGAGACGTCCTTCGCGCCGAGTTCGAGCAGCGCGCGGAGGGCGGCGCCGGCGCGCCGCTTGGACCGCGTCTCGAAGTACCGGCCGGCCAGGATGAACATGGTCACGCCGGCCGCGGCCTCGAGGTAGATGTTCATCGACCCGTCCGACCGGGTCATCGAGAACTCGAAGCCGTGCTTGATCCCCAGCTCGCCGGCGGTGCCGAAGAACAGCGCCCACAGCGACCAGCCGAACGCGGCGAGCGTGCCGAGCGAGATCAGCGTGTCCATGGTCGCCGCGCCGTGCCGCAGGTTGATCGCCGCGGCCCGGTGGAACGGCCAGCCCGCGTACACGACGACCGGGGCGGCCAGCGTCAGCGACAGCCACTGCCATCCCTCGAACTGCAGCGCCGGGACCATCGCCATCGCGATGACCGGGACCGACAGGACGACCGCCGTGATCAGCCGCTGCCGCAGCGGCCGCAGCCCGTCGTCCGGTTCGGCGGCCTCGTCCTCGGACCGCTTCTGCGCCGGCAGCTCGGCGCTGTAGCCGGCCTTCTCGACGGTGGCGATCAGGTCGTCGGGCGACACCTCGCCGGAGAACTCGACGCTCGCCTTCTCGGTGGCGTAGTTGACGGTCGCGGTCACGCCGTCGAGCTTGTTGAGCTTCCGCTCGATGCGGTTGGCGCAGGACGCGCACGTCATACCGCCGATCGCCAGCTCGATACGCCCGGACGCGGTGTCCGTGCTCATCGCTCCTCCTCTGCCTCGATCGTGCGGTCAGTGCGTGTGGGGCTGGTCGTCGTGCCCCGGTTCGTCATGGCTCGGCTGGTCTTGCTCTGGCTGCTGGACGGGGGCCCCGGCGTTTCCGGCGTGCACGGTGAACTCCGCCGTGCGGACCTTGCCGCCGTGCTTGAAGTCCAGGTACAGACGGTATGCGCCGGAACTGGGCGCTTCGGCGAAGAACGTGACGCCCGGCCCGGGTTCGGTCTCGCCGTCGCCCGGCTCCCCGTCCGGGTGGACGTGGAGGTAGGCGAGGTCGCCCTGGCGCAGCGCCACGAGGTGGCCGTACGCCTCCAGGTAGGGCTCCAGGTCTGTGACCGGCTCGCCGTCCTTGCTCACCGTGAGGGTCAGCTCGGCGGACTTGCCTGGGACGAGGCCGCCGGTCAGCTTGACCTCGTACCCGTCCACCTTCGCGACCTGCTCGGGCTCCGGCAGCGGCACGGGCCGCAGGTCGCCGGGGGCGGTGATGTCGGTCCCCAGCGTGAGCTGCCGCTCCGCGTTCTCGGGCTGGACGTCGGTGAAGAACCGGTACACGCCCGCCTTCGGCAGCGTGATCGGCACCGTCCAGACGCCGCCGGACTCGGTCGGGTGCAGGTGCTGGAAGCCCGACAGGTCGCGCCGTGCCACGATCAGGTGGAGCCGCTTGCCGTGCAGGGGCTTGAAGGCGGTGACGGGCTTGCCGTCCGGTCCGTTGACGGTGAAGCGGAAGTCCGTCTTCTTGCCGGGCGTGAGCGTCGTCCGGTACGGGACGAGCGTGTACCCGTCCTCCGAAACCTGGAGGCCGCCGGGCGGCCGGGACGCGGCCCCGCCGTGCCCGCCGCCGGTGCTCTCGCCGTGGCCGCCGCCCTCGTGCGACGCCTTCTCCACCGAGGCGCCTACGGGGCCGACGACCTTGCCGATCCCCGCGGCGCTTCCGAAGACGACGGCCAGGCCCACGGCGTAGGCTCCCACTTTGGTCGCGCTGTTCATGCCGATCACTCCGCTGGCTTCTCTGGGAGGCCGCCCGCGCGGACGCGCGAGGGCGCTCCGGTCATGCCTTCAGCTGGTATCCGGCCTCTTCGACGGCGTCCTTGACCAGGGCGTCGTCGAGGGGCGCGTCGCTCGTCACGGTGACCCGTCCGGTCGGCAGGTCGACCTCGACGCCGGTCACCCCGGCGATCTGCTCGACCTCTTCCGTGACCGAGCTGACGCAGTGGCCGCAGGTCATTCCGGTGACGGTGTAGGTGGTGGCGGTGCTCATCTGGCGTCTCCCTCCGGTATTACCCCCTGGGGGTATCTTCCGGGCCTCATGCTGTCATAACGTCCACCGGTGGGCAACCCCTACCCCCTAGGGGTTATTTCGAGATCCCGGTCACATCGCGGCGACCTGCCTGGTGAGCGGCCGGTCGAGCCGTCCGGCGGTCACCGCGGGAAAGTTATCCACACCCTGTGCGCACGGCCGTCCGGCACGCGCGGTCTCCGGTTCGCCCGGATTCGCTGAGGTATCGCCCCTGGAGAGGCCGTCCGTCCGCGCGGTCCCCGAGTTGTGCACAGGTTTTTCCACAGCCTTCCACAGCCCTGTGGACGGTCCGCGCGGCGACATCGCGGATACTGATTCCATGCCTGAGCTACCTGAGGTCGAGGCGCTGGCGGGCTTCCTGCGGGAACGCGTGGTCGGTCACGCCATCGCCCGGATCGATGTTCTCGCCATCTCCGCGCTCAAGACCTACGACCCGCCGGTGACCTCGCTGGGCGGGCTCACCGTCACCGGCGCGTCCCGGCACGGCAAGTTCCTCGACCTGGACGTCGACGGGCTGCACCTCGTGATCCACCTGGCCCGTGCCGGCTGGCTGCGGTGGCGGGACGAGATCCCGGCCAGGCCGGCGCGTCCCGGGGGCAAGAACCCGCTCGCGGTGCGCGTCCACCTGGACGACGGCTCCGGCTTCGACCTGACGGAGGCCGGGACGAAGAAGGGGCTCGCCGTGTACGTCGTCCGCGATCCCGCCGACGTGCCGGGCGTCGCGTCCCTCGGCCCCGACCCGCTGGACGACGCGTTCACCCCCGAGGCGCTCGGCGCGATCGTGGACGGCAAGCGCACCCAGATCAAGGGCCTGCTGCGCGACCAGAAGGTGATCGCCGGGATCGGCAACGCCTACTCCGACGAGGTCCTGCACGTCGCGCGGATGTCCCCGTTCAAGATCGCCGCGTCGCTGACCGCGGACGACGTCGCGACCCTGCACGAGGCCATCGTCACCACCCTCCGCGACGCGGTGGAGCGCTCGCGCGGCCTGGAGGCGCAGGACCTCAAGGGCGAGAAGAAGACCGGCCTGCGGGTGCACGCCCGCGCTGGCCAGAAATGCCCGGTCTGCGGTGACACGATCCGTGAGGTGTCGTTCGCCGACTCGTCCCTCCAGTACTGCCCGACCTGCCAGACGGGCGGCAAGCCGCTCGCCGACCGCCGGATGTCCCGCCTCCTCAAGTGACGCGCGGGGTCAGACGAACCGCCAGAGGTGGTCGTTCGTCCCGTTGTCGTCCCAGATGACGATCTGCGCGCCCCGCGCCGTGGAGGCGCCGCTGACGCCCAGGACCCGGCCGCCGTTGCCGCACTGGATCCGGAAGTGGCCGTTCGCGCCGTAGCGCAGCCGCCAGCGGTGGTCGCCGGTGCCGTTGTCCGCCCACTGGAGGACCCGGGCGCCGTTGGCGTTCGCCGCGTTCTCGACCCCGAGCACCTTGCCGCTGTGCGAATTGCGCAGCCGGACGTAGCCGCCGGTGTCCACCACGGTGGTCCAGAGGTGGTCGGCCGTTCCGTTGTCGTCCCACTGGACGACCAGCCCGCCGTCCGAGGTCGACATGCCCTGGACGCCCAGGACGAGTCCCGAGGCCAGGTTCTGGATGCGCCGGTCGCCGTTCGGCGCGAACCACCACCGGTTGTCCGCCGTCCCGTCGTCGGGGTCCTGGGCGGCCTGGGCGCCGGCGGCCGTCGAGCCGCCGAGGATCGCCAGCAGTTTCCCGCTGTTCGCGTTGCGGATCTTGTGCGTGCCGTCGCCCGCGTCGAGGACCGTCCAGCGGTGGTCCGCCGTGCCGGTGTCGGACCACTGCAGGACGCGGGCGCCGTCCGCCGTCGACATGTTCTCGACGCCGAGGACCTTCCCGCTGTTGACGTTCCGCCACTTCACGGCGCTGCCGTCCACGAGCATCTCCCAGTCGTGGTCCGCTGTCCCGGTGTCACCCCACTGGAGGGCGAGGCCCCCGTCGGCCACCGACATGTCCCGCACACCGAGGACGAGACCACTCGCGGCGTTGAACAACCTGTAGCTCGCTGGGGCGCTGCCTCCACCCTCGCCAGGGGCGCGCCAGTACACGGTGTAGTTGTGGCCGTGCGCGTCGTAGAACGGGATGAGGCCCACCTGGGAGCCGTTCGCGGTCGCGGTGAACGTCAGCGAGTTGGTACTGGTGCGGGTGATGGACGCGACGTCCAGCGTCGGCAGCGAGGTCAGCGCGGTGTTGCCGTAGTTGCCCGACAGCACGACCGGTCCGTAGGTGATCGCGGAGACGCCGGCGTCGTCGTTGGCCGCGCGCATGACGACCCGCATGGGCAGCCGGACGGTGACCCTGTCACCGGACGTCCACGACCGGGTCAGGGCGGCGTACTGGCCCGGGGTCGTGGCGATGTTCTGGGCCGCGCCGTTGACGCTGACCGTCGCCCCGCTGGTCCAGGCCGGGATGCGGATGCGCATCGTCCACGTGCCGCCCGCGTCGCCGGTGACGGTGAGGGTGGTGGTATCGCTCGCCGGGTAGCTCGTGGCCTGGGTGACGGTGATCCCGCGCTGCGACCAGTCGAGCACCGACGGGACGAACAGGTTCACGGTCAGCGTGGTGCCGTCCTGGAAGTAGATGGAGTCCGCCAGGCTCATGTTGCTCTCCAGGGCCGTCCCCTGGCAGCACCAGAACGTGCCGTAGTCGGTGCTGAAGCTCCCCCCGCCGACCACCGGACCGGTCTGGCCGCGGCGGCCGCCGGGGTTGAGCCCGGTGAAGTAGCAGACGTGGCCGTGGCCGCTGGCGGGGTTCTGCTGGCCGATGAGGTGGTTGAGCAGCGCCCGCTCGTAGAAGTCGAAGTACGCCGCCCGGTCCGGGTCCAGCTGCCACAGCTCGCGGGTCAGCTTGAGCATGTTGTAGGTGTTGCACGCCTCGGCCGTGTCGCTGCGCAGGTACGCGGCGATGGCGTGCGGCGCCCGGAAGTGCTCGGCCTGGCTGTTGCCGCCTATCGCGTAGGTGTGCGCGTCGACGGTGATGTTCCAGGCGTTGGCGGCGATGTCGCGGTAGCGGGTGGTGCCGGTGGCCTTGAACTCCCGGACGGCGCCCACCCACTTGGGGACCTGGGTGTTCGCGTGCAGGCCGTTCAGTTCGTCCCGGCCGGCCGCCAGGGGGTCGAAGACGGCCGCGTGGTCGAACCGCCGCGCCGTTGTGAGCCAGCGGGAGTCGCCCGTCTGCTGGTACAGATCGGTCAGGACGGCGTTCATTCCTCCGAACTCGACCCTGAGCGTGGTCTGCATCTGGGCGTACGTCAGCCGTCCGGTACGCCAGTCGACCCACCCCGCGAACCGCAGCAGGACGTCCCGGGCCTGGGTGTTGCCGATGTACCGCCACACGTCGAGCAGTCCCGCAAGGGTCTTGTGGAGGCAGTAGTACGGCACGCCCTTGCGCGTGCCCGTCTCCACCGTGTCGAAGTCGGATTCCGGGAACCCCGACAGGTAGCCGGTGTTGAATCCCGCGGCGGCGTTGTTCGCCTGGCACTTGGCCAGTTCGGCCACCATGTAGTTCGCCTTGTCGCGGCAGGCAGCGTCCCCCAGGACCGCCCACGCCTGTGCCCACGCGGTGAGGAAGTGGCCTTGGCTATGGGTCCGGAATTCGAAGTTGGGCGCCTCCCACCCACCGCATGCCGCCGCTCCCTGCGTCGACAGCCGGTGGTTGGCCCGGAAGCTGTAGAGCAGCCGGTCGACGTCGATGAAGCGGAGATACGAGAGCGTGCGGTTCTGGTTGTCCAGCCAGCGGCCGGCGGTCAGGCGGACCCGGCCCGGCTCGAAGGAGCGGGCCAGGACGCCGATGTCGTCGCGGGCGGGCGGCAGGGCGGCCGCGGCGGGACCGGCGCCGAGGGCGGGCACGGCGGGCGCGACGGCGGCCACGCCCGCGGCCTGGAGGAGCCGGCGGCGGCTCAGACGTGGGATGGGCATGACGGACTCCAAGATCGTTCGACGGGGGGCGGGAACGCCGCCCGGCGCGCTTCCGGGGACCGCACCGGGCGGCGTGCTCAGGGGGTGGGTCTAGGGCGTGACGCGGAACGTGGCGTCCTGCCGGTCGGTGGCGCTCGACGAGGCGCCGACCGGGTCGATCCGCAGCACGAAGCCGGAATGCCGGAGGTAGTGCGACGGGTGGGTGTGGGAGCGGAACGAGGACCAGCTTCCGTCGGCGAGGCCCGCGGTGCGGTGGAAGGTGGCGTCGGCGCGGAACGCCGCCGTGCCGTCGTTCTGCTGGAGCCGCACCTCGAAGTTGCTGTGGCGCAGGTAGTGGCCGGGCACGTTCACGGACTCGAACGACACGCCGGCGGAGTCGGCCAGGCCGGGCACCATCCGCCACATCTGGTCCTGGTACGGGTCGAACGGGTACGCGTCGAGCCGCGCCGCGTAGTTCGCGTGCCGGACGTAGCGGTCCGGGTAGTTGGACGACTTCAGCCGCACCCAGTCCGGGGTGCCCCAGCGGGCGACCAGGCCGTCGTACTCGGCCGCGGTGATCCCGGTGATCGAGCCGTGCTTGGAGTTCAGCGGCGGGGTGTAGTCGCGCTGGTTCATCGCCGTCCACGCCCCGCCCGCCACACTCGGGGCGGACCACGCGTAGTAGTCGTTGTTGACGGGGCTGAACGAGTCGCCCCACAGGCGCCACCCGTTGCCTTCGTTGTTCCTCACCAGCAGCGGCGCTTCGATCGCGTTCCCCTGGCGGAGACCGCCCGTGTAGGTGGTGAAGCTGTTGGGCGCTCCCGTCGATGACCTGGCCCCGTACAGAAGGCCGTTGGACAGGTTCTTGTAGTAGAGGTAGGTGGTTCCGCCGTCCACCACGATGTCTCCGTCGAGGACGCCGTGGCCGGGGCCGAAGTAGACCTGGGGCCCGCTCACCGTGCGGAAGTCGGCCGTGTAGTTCACCATCAGCACGTCGCTGCCGTTGTTGGCGGAGTAGACGATGCCGTACTGGCTGCGGGACGCGTCCCAGAACGCCGTCGGCGCCCAGGTGTGGGTGTTCAGGGTGTGCATCCGGATCCGGCGGTACCCGGTGAAGCTCCGCAGATCAGTCGAGTCCCACACGTGCAGGTACTGGTTGTTCTGCGAGAAGTCGGTGCCGTTGAGGTCCGTCGCCAGGACGACGAAGGTGCCGTCCTGCCTGCGGAACACGAACGGGTCGCGGAGGCCGCGCGTGCCGGCGGTGGGCGTGGCCACCGGGGCGTTGCGGTTCAGCGGCGTCCAGTTGAGCCCGTCCCGGCTGACCGCGAGGTGCAGGCCGTAGTTCGCCCCGGTCATCGAGGGCGACTCGGTGAAGTACGCCATGACGTACGCGTCGTAGGTCGCCGCCGCCGCCGGCGGCCCGTGCGCCACGAGGGCGGCGGCCGCGGTGGGCACGCTGATCAACAGGGCGAGGACTCTTCGGCGGGGGATCAACGCACCGATCCTTTCCGGTGAACCGACGGGAGCGTCGGCCGTTGCCATTGGAAATCGGCCGGCCGCCACCGGCGGCCGCCAAAAGGGAGCCGTTTCTCGCGGGTGTGGACTTGCCCGTCAATGTGAGCGATAACATCAGCAGTGTCAAGCCCATGACCGCATCTCAGCGGCTGTTAATGGTGAAGTGTTAGCGCGAACACCCATCTGCCCTGGGCCTTAACAGCGTCGTGAGATGGACAGCCCGGCCTTGGACATGCGTAGGGCCCCGGCGCGACCGCCGGGGCCCGTGGCTTACGGATAGTTAGGGAACGGAGCCGGAACGGGGATGGCTCGTTCAGCGGACCTTGGGAACGTCGCCGAACAGCGGCGCGACCTCCGTCCAGCGGTGCAGCTGGCAGCCGTCCTTGCGGCTGAATTGGGCGTCGACCTTCTTCCCGTCCCAGGTGCCCTTGACCGTGGCGACCTCCGGGCCGCCGTAGATGTGCGTGCACATCTGGTCCTTGGGGACGGGCTTGAACGGGTCCTTGGCCTTGGTGAGGGCCGCGCAGGCTTCGGCGGCCTTGGGATGGTCGCCGCCCGGGGGCGCGCACGTCAGGGTCCAGGACTTGGCGGGGGCCTGCTCGGAGGCCCGGACATCGATGGTGAGCGTCTCCGCCGGCGAGCTGGACGGCTGCACGGACGTCGTGCCCGAAGGCTCGGCGGCGGGATTTCCGTTGGCCTGTTCGTCGCCGCAGGCGGCCGAGAAGAGGAGCACGGCCAGCCCGGGCGCTACGAAGAGGAGCGTCCGATACCGCATGAGTGATTCGACGCACAGGGGGTCGGCGCGGTTCCATGGGGGTGTGATGAATTTCGGGGACGACGTGCCGGCCGTGCGGGCCGCTGACGTTCCGCAGGACGCCTACCTGCTGGACGTGCGGGAGCAGTACGAGTGGGACGCGGGTCACGCGCCCGCGGCGGTCCACATCCCCATGGGCCGGCTCGGTGACCGGGCCGGGGAGGTGCCGCGCGACCAGGAGGTCTTCGTGATCTGCCGGTCCGGGGCCCGCTCCGCCCAGGTGACCGTCGCGCTGAACCAGGCGGGCTGGCTGGCGAAGAACGTCGACGGGGGAATGAAGGGCTGGGCCGAGGCCGGGCGTCCGATGGAGGGCGGCGGCGACGGCCCCCCGCACGTGGCGTGATCGGCACCGGCGCGGACACGGGGCGCCAGGGCCGGTAGCCGGGCCGGGGGCAAAGGTTACCGAGCGGTAGCCTTACCAAACGGTAAGTGTGACGTGGGAACTTTCGGTGCAAGTTACCCCGCGTCGCGCGAGGTGCGGTGGCACGATTGCAGACGTGAACCACGTCCACGATCCGATCGCGCGCGCCGTCATCGAGAGCGCCGCCGATGCGATCGTGGCCGTCGACCAGCGCCACCGTGTCACCGTGTGGAACCCCGCCGCCGAGCGCATGTTCGGCTGGACGGCCGACGAGATGGTCGGGCGGGTGCCGCCGATCGTCCCGGACGAGCTGAAGGCCGAGCACAACGCCGTGCAGGAGCGGCTGCTCACCCGGCCCGCCGGCGAGGGCGAGAGCGGGCAGATCTCGATCGCCACCCGCAGGTTCCACCGGGACGGCCGCCTGATCGACGTGCGGATCGACACGAGCCTGCTGCAGGACCCGTCCGGCACGCTGCTCGGCTGGGTCGGGGTGTACCACCCGGTCGACGAGGACGAGGTCGTCCAGCACTACATGACCGAGCGGGCCCGGCTCGTCCGCCGGCTGAACGACATCGTCGCCGACCTGAACGCCGAGCTGGACCTCGCCGTCGTCCTCGACCGGATCACCGGCGCGCTGATCGAGCTGACCGGCGCCGACGCGGGCGGGTTCGTGCGGATCGAGGGCGAGCGGCTGCGGCTGGTCAGCATGTCGGGGCTGCCGGAGCACATGCGCGGCCGGTCCGCCGAGCTGCGGCCGAGCCTGGTGGGGGAGCTGCTGCGGTCCGGCAAGACCGTCAAGCTCGCGACGGGCGAGCGGCGCCTCGGCGACCTGATCTGGTCGGAGCTGTCCGGGCTGCACACCATCGCGCTCGGCCTGTCGTACCTGCAGAACCGTCCGTACGGCGCGCTCTACGCCCTGTTCTCGGGCCGCAAGGTCGGCCACACCGAGCTCGAGCTGCTGGAACTGCTCGCCGGGCACGCGGGCGTCGCGGTCGGCAACGCCGTCGCCTACGCGGAGGTCGTCCGGCAGCGGGCGCACGAGCGCGCCGTCATCGACTCCAGCGCCGACGGCATCGCCGTGCTCGACCACGATCTCGTCGTCCGGCAGTGGAACCCGGCCGCGCACACCCTGACCGGCATCCCGCCGGAGGACGCGATCGGCCGGCCGCTGCCGTTCGACATGCCCGCGCTCGGCGAGATGCTGACGTTCCGGCTGGAGTCGGGGACGTGGCTGAACGTGCTGGCCGCCGAGATCGAGGAGACCGGCGAGCTGGTGGTCGACTTCCGCGACGTGTCGGAGGCCAAGGCGCTGGAGGAGGCCAAGGACCTCTTCCTCGCCACCACGAGCCACGAGCTGCGCACCCCGATCACGGTCGTGCAGGGGTTCGCGTCCACGCTGGTCAACCGGTGGGACGAGATGGCCGACACCGACCGGCGCGCCGCCGTCGCCACCATCGCCGAGCGCGCCCAGTCGCTCGGCCGCCTCGTCGAGCACCTGCTGCTCGGCTCCCGCGCGGGCGCCGACGAGCTGACGGTGACGATCGAGTCGTTCGACCTGGCGCGGGTGCTGACGGGGGTCGTCGCCGGGTTCCGGTCGCTGTCTCCGCTGCACCGCGTCGAGCTGGAGGTCGACCCGGACCTGCCGCCCTGCCAGGGGGACGCGATGGCGACCGACATCGTCCTGGGGCAGCTGCTGGAGAACGCGTTCAAGTACTCCCCCGACGGCGGGACGGTCAGCGTCCAGGCGGTCCGCGACGGATCCGACATCGTTGTGACGGTCGTGGACGAGGGGATCGGCATCAAGGCCGGCGACCACGAGCGGATCTTCGAGCGGTTCGTCCAGGGCGAGGCCGGGGACCGGCGGCGGTTCGGCGGAATAGGGCTCGGGCTGTACATCGTGAAGCGGCTCACCGAGGCGCAGGGCGGAAAGATCTCGGCACATCCGGCCCAAAATGGCAATCGTGACGGATCTCACATGGAGCCGGGCGGCTGGGGAGAAAACGGGTCCGCCGCGCCGGTGTCGCCGCCCGTTTCCAGGCAGAACACCCTGCTCCGCACCGCCGACGGGCGAGGACCCGCAGGTGGCGCGCGTCGCGGAGACGGCACGTGCATGCGGCTCGTCCTCCGCGCCGCCCACTGACCGCCCGCCGCCCGGCGGGCCCCGCGCGACGTGCTTACCGCGCGGCCACTCCGTCGCCGGTGCCGCGGTGAGACCGGTGTGACCAGGGCAATCGGCGGCCTCGATGGGTGGCAGGGTTGGCCTCTGCGGGAAAGTGCGGTGTCCGGGGGGTGTGATGGACGAAACGCGTGCGTGAGGAGTAAGTCCGCCGTTGGCTGGATAGATCCTTTGATGGTCGCCGTTGGTGACGGGATTCCGATCCGAGGGTGATCACCGTGACCGGAGGTGCGGTGACTCGTTGTGCAGGTGGCAGACTAGTTGGTTCGTGTTTCCGGTCGGGATCCAAAGGGCATTTCGGTCCTACTGGAAGCGCGACGACGGGAAGCGTCCGAGTAAGCGGAACCTCGGGGAGGTGAGGGCGTCGAGCGTAGTACTGCTGCCCCACGCACCGTCCAGCGTCGCGGTCGCCCGCAGGCGCCTCAGCTCGGAACTCGTCGACTCGGGCGTCTACGACGCCATCGTCGACGACGCGACCGTCATCATCAGCGAACTCATCAGCAACGCGCTCCGGCACGCCCGGCCGCTGCCGTCCGGCCAGGTCAGGGTCCGGTGGCGGCGCCGCGGGGAGGTCCTCGAACTCGAGGTCAGCGACGGCGGCGCCATGACCGAGCCGCGCCGCGGCCCCGGCACCCTGTCCTCGCTCGGCGGGCGCGGGCTCGGCATCGTCGAGACCCTGTCCGACGGCTGGGGCGTGCGCCACGAGGACGGCTCCACCACGGTATGGGCCATCCTGCGGGCTCCCACCGCGTCCGGTGATGAGGAGGCGGGGGTGCTGGACGGGGCGCAGAACGTTCCCGACCTCTCCGACTGGCCGGACCTCCTGGACGAGCCGGAAGAGTTCCACGACCGGAGCCGCACGGCGACCAGCAAGGCGTACCCCGCGTAAAGCCGCATCCCGCGCGGCCGGTCCGATGGTCAGATCTCGTCGCGGAGCAGCGGGCACGACATGCAGCGCGGCCCGCCCCGGCCGGTCCCCAGCTCGCTGCCGCTGATCCGGATGACCTCGATACCGGCCGCCTCCAGCTGCGCGTTCGTCTCGATGTTGCGCTCGTAGGCGACGCAGAGGCGCGGCGACACCGCGAGCGTGTTGTTGCCGTCGTCCCACTGCTCCCGCTCCGCGGTGACCGGGTCGAGGCCGGTGTCGATCACCTTGATCCGCTCGACGCCCATCGCCGCCGCGGCGGCGTCGAGGAACGGGCGCGGCCCGGTGACCCGCAGGTCGCCGTCGCCGAGTGTGACCGTGTAGGCGACGAGCGAGTGCGCCATCGGCGGGTACATGACGACGGTGTCGACGTCGACCATCGTGCAGACGGTGTCGAGGTGCATGGTCGCCCGCTCCTGCGCGATCGGGACGGCCAGCACGGTGTGCGCCAGCCCCGCAGCGATCACCTGCCGGGCCAGCCGCTCCACGCCGGCCGGGGTCGTCCGCTCGCCCGTGCCGACCGCGATCACCCCCGGGCACAGCAGCAGGACGTCGCCGCCCTCCAGGTGCTCCAGGGACGGCGAGTACACCGGCTCCACCTCAGCGAACCGCGGGTGATGGGCGTAGACGAGGCCGGTGAGCGCCGCCTCCCGCCGCCGGGCCTCCATGGCCAGGCTCGTCACCGCCACCCGGTCCCCGATCCACGCGCTGTTGTCACGGGTGAACAGCAGGCCGGGCAGCGGGTCGATGATGAAGTCGAGCCGGTCCATCAGCCGGTAGACGAGCCCGTGCCCGGCCTTGAGCTCCTCGTGCGCCAGCCCGGCGATCAGCGTGTGCGCGAGGTTCTCCGGTGCGAGGTCCCGCAGGTGGTCCGTCACGACGCGGCGTAGCTGGTCGCCGAGGCGGAGGTCGGCGGTGACGTCCGCGATGGCCTGCTCCCGCGCCTCCCCGTACTCCAGCGCGTCCTGCAGCAGCTCCGTCAGGTACAGCACGTCGACGCCGTGCGACCGCAGGGCCTCGGCGAACGCGTCGTGCTCCTCCTGCGCGCGGCCCACCCACGGAATCGCGTCGAACAGCAGCTTGTCGCTGTTGCGCGGCGTGAGCCGTTTCAGCTCGGCGCCGGGACGGTGCAGCAGGACGGTCCGCAGCCGCCCGACCTCGCTGGTGACCCGGTACTCGTGTGCCGTCCTCGTTGCCGTCACACTCCGCAGTCTAGGTGCGCGCCGCACGGCGGAGCCGACCGGACGGCCCTGTGCCAAGATGCGTCGGTGACCGGCAGGACGGCGGCGCTTCCGCTCCATCTCACGTCGGCGACGCTGTTGCGGGTGTCGGCCGAGGGCGTCGCGACGGCGCTGGTCCTGACCGTCCAGGCGCGCACCGGCAACGCCGCCACCGCCGGTTACCTGCAGACCGCGATGACGCTGCCGTACGTCCTGAGCGGCCCCTTGATCGGGCACGCGCTGGACCGGGTCGGCCGGCCCCGCCGCGTCGCGGTCTTCCTCGCCGCCGGGTACACCGTCGCGACCGCGGTGCTGCTGGCGGTGGCGGGCCGGTCGCCGCTCGTCCTCGCGCTGCTCGTCGCGGCCGTGATCGGTGTCACCGAGCCGATCGTCGTGGCGCTGACCAGCCTGCTTCCCCGGTTCGTGCCCGCGGGGCGGCTGTCCCGCGCGTACGGGCTGGAGGCGTCCAGCTACAACCTCGCGGGGATCGCGGGCCCCGGCCTCGCCGCCGGTCTCGCCTCCCTGGCGGGCGGCCAGTACGCGGGGGTCGCCATCATCGCCGTCGGCGTCCTCGGCCTCCTGACGCTCCCCCTCCTCCCGTTCCCCGGCCCGCCTCCCGGCAAGGACGCCGACCCGGGCGCCGGCCCGCGCCCCGGCACCGGATGGTTCCCGATGATCGCGGGCGGGCTGCTCGTGCTGGCCGAGGTCCGGGTGCTGCGGGCGCTGACCGCGGCGACGACGCTCGCCTGGATGGGCTTCGGCGGCGTCGCGGTGACCGCGGTGCTCCTCGCCGAGCACATCGGGGCGGCGCCGAGCGCCGGCGGGCAACTGCTCGTGGCGCTCGCGATCGGCTCGCTGATCGGCTCGCTCGCGTCCAGCCGCTGGCTGACGCCGAAGCACGGCGAACCGGTCATGATCGCCGGGCTGGTGGCGTTCGGCGCGTCGCTCGCCGCCCTCGCGGTGGCGCCGTCGCTGGCGTGGGCGACGGCGGCGTTCGTGGTCGCGGGCGTCAGCGAGGGGCCGGTGTTCGCCGCGACCCTGATGCTCCGGCAGCGCGAGTCGCCGCCGGAGCGGCTCGGCCAGGTCAACACCACGGCCGGCAGCCTCAAGATCGGCGCGTCCGCGGTCGGCGCCGCGCTGACCGCCGCGTCCGCAGCCGCGATCGGCCCGGTCGGCCTGGTCCTGGCGATCGCCGCGTTCCAGTTCGCGGGCGCCGCCGTCGGCCTCGTGCTGCTGCGCGTCCCCGCAGGTGAAAAACCTGTCGACGCGGTGCAGGGCGATTCGTAGTCTTCGAGCATGTTCTTCGCAGCCGGCACCATGACGCTCGCAGGCCACGCCCTGCTGAGCGCGGTGCCGGCTGCCTTCTCGGCAGCCGCAGCCCTCGACGACGGCGCGCGAAGCTGACCCCTCTCCGTCCTGCCCCTCGGAGAACCAGCGGAGGGGGGTGTCCGGGAATGCGCATGCACGCGCATGGGTTCTCACCGGTCCCACCAGTGAGGACGAGACAATGGCGAAGCAGCTTTACGAGCGCGGCAAGCCCCACCTCAACATCGGCACGATGGGGCACGTCGACCACGGCAAGACGACCCTGACCGCGGCGATCACCAAGGTGCTCGCCGAGCGCGGGACCGCGTCCGCCGTGCCGTTCGACCGCATCGACCGTGCGCCCGAGGAGCGCGACCGCGGGATCACCATCAACGTCGCGCACGTCCAGTACTCGACCGCGACCAGGCACTACGCCCACATCGACATGCCCGGCCACGCCGACTACGTGAAGAACATGATCACCGGCGCGGCGCAGGTGGACGGGGCGGTGCTCGTCGTGTCCGCGCAGGACGGGGCGATGCCGCAGACCCGCGAGCACATCGTCCTGGCCCGCCAGGTCGGCGTCCGGCACATCGTGGTGGCCCTCAACAAGGCCGACATGGTCGAGGACACCGAGTTGCTCGACCTCGTCGAGCTGGAGGTGCGGGAACTGCTGTCCGAGTACGGGTTCCCCGGCGAGGAGATCCCGGTCGTCCGGGTGTCCGGCCTGCGGGCGCTGGAGGGCGACCCGTACTGGACGGCCCGCATCGGCGACCTGCTCGACGCGATCGACGCGTACGTGCCGGTGCCGCCGCGGATCCTCGACCAGCCGTTCCTCATGCCGATCGAGAACGTCCTGACGATCACCGGGCGCGGCACCGTCGTGACGGGGGTCGTGGCGCAGGGCCGGATCGGCGTCGGCGAGGCCGTGGAGGTCGTCGGGCTCGGCGAGTCGTTCGGCACGGTCGCGACCGGGCTGGAGACCTTCGGCCAGTCGATGGCCCACGCCGAGGCGGGCGACAACACCGCGATGCTCCTGCGGGGCGTCAAGCGGGACCAGGTCCGCCGCGGCCAGGTGGTCAGCGCGCCGGGCGCGATCCAGCCGCACCTGCGGTTCCGGGCGCGCGTCCGGGTGCTGACCGCCGACGAGGGCGGGCGGAGCAGGCCGTTCTTCCACGGGTACCGGCCGCAGTTCCACTTCCGCACCACGGACGTGGTCGGCGACATCGACCTCGGCGGCGAGGGCGGCATGGCGCTGCCGGGCGACTCGGTCGAGATGACGGTCGAGCTCGGCAAGCCGGTCGCCATGACCGAGGGCCTCGGCTTCGCGATCCGCGAGGGCGGCCGGACGGTCGGCGCCGGCACGGTCACCGAGGTGCTCGGCTAGCGGGACGGGGCCCGGCGGGATCACTCGCCGGGCCCCCTCTCCTTCGGGGGCGAACCGCCACGTCCGAGCGGCCCGGTCGTGAAATGACCGACTGGTCGCGAATCGCTGGCGGAAGCGATCTTGTTGTGGTGGAATGCCGCTGTCATCCCCGCTGACACCCCCACTGGAGAATGTGTGCGATCCCCCCGCGCCCTGATTCCCCTGTTCTCGGTCTGCGCGGCCGCCGCGGTCGTCACCGCGGCCGCCACCGGCGCCGGCATCGGGGACATACCGGGCGGCGGAGACTCCGCCCGCGCGGACGGGACCGTGGCCCATGCCGACGGTGCCGCCGTGGGCGCGCACCCGGTGACGATCAACGCGATGACCTGGAACGTCTGCGGCGACGCGGAGCCCGGCTGCCCGCTCGGCACGGACCCCGCCGGCCTCGGCAAGAAGATCGTCCAGCGGATGAAGGCCACCGAGGTGGGCGGGCGCACGGTCAGCACGAACGCCGTCCTCCTCCAGGAGGTCTGCGAGGGCCACGTCCGCGGCTTCAAAAAGACCCTGGGCAAGTGGAGCTGGGCGTTCGCGCCGCTCCCCAAGGGCCCGAACTGCGCGCGGGGCCAGGGCCGCCTAGGCGTCGCCATCGGCACCGACGCCCCGCTCACCCAAGCGGAGGAGGCCGAGCTGCCCGCGCCCGCCGGCCGGGCCCCGCTCGCCCTGTGCGGGGACGTCCCGTCCTGGACGACCCGGGTCTGCGTCACACAGCTCGACCCGGCCGAAGGCGACGACTGGCGGCACAAGCAGGCGAGCGCCCTCGTCGACCTCGCCGGCCCCGGCCGCGTCCTCGTCGGCGGCGACCTCGCCGACGTCCCGGACAGCCCGTCCCTCGACCCCCTCTACGAGGCCTACGCCGAGTGCGACCAGACGGGGTCGTCCCGCACCGGCGCCAACACCCGCCAGAACTGGCAGGGCACTGCGGTCGACAAGACCGACTACCTCTTCACCACCCGCTCGGCCGCCGTCTCATGCAGCGTCCCGAACACCCGCACCGCGGCCTCCGACCACCGCCCCCTCTCCGCCGCCGTGAGGTACTGAGCAGAGTTTTCTTGCATTGCCCTCGGCGGTCAGGCCCTGGAGGGCCTTCCCTTCAACGGGCAATGCGCGCGATCGCTGCATCGCTCCGGCTCGCCTAGGGGCTCGCTGCGCGATCAGGTTTCTCGCAGGCTCGAAACCTGCCTTCGGACGCGATCGCAGGCGTTGAGGTTGTGGCGGGGTTGCGGGGTTGCGGAGGTGGCTGGGGGCGTTGCGTCCGTGTGCCGAGGTTGAGGCCGGGCGTGAGAAGGGCGCCCCGTAGTGTCGGGGCGCCCTTGCTCGCGTGTTAGTGGACGGCGCGGTCGTGGCCTTCCCAGTAGGGCTCGCGGAGTTCGCGCTTGAGGATCTTGCCCGTGGGGTTGCGGGGGATCTCGTCGCGGCGCTCGACGGTGCTGGGGCACTTGAAGTGGGCCAGGCGCTCGCGGCAGAAGTCGATGATGTCCTGCTCGGACACGTCCTCGGACAGCACGACGAGGGCCTTCGGGGTCTCGCCCCACTTGTCGGACGGGACGCCGATGACCGCGCAGTCGGTGACGGCCGGGTGGCTCATCAGGACGTTCTCGATCTCGGCCGGGTAGATGTTCTCCCCGCCGGAGACGATCATGTCCTTGACCCGGTCGTGCATGTAGATGTAGCCGTCCTCGTCCATGTAGCCGACGTCGCCGGTGCGGAACCAGTTGTCGTCGGAGAGCGCGGACGCGGTCGCGTCGGGCAGGCCCCAGTAGCCCTTCATGTTCTGCGGTGTCTGGCAGATGATCTCCCCGACCTGGCCGGTGGGGACCTCCTCCTGCGTCGCCGGGTCCACGATCTTGATCTTCGTGGTGGCGTTCGGCACCCCGGCGCTGCGCAGCCGGTGGGTGTTCGGGCCGTCCGGGTCGTGGTCCTCCGCGGGCAGCATGGTGATCGCCCCGGTGACCTCCGTGAGCCCGTACACCTGCATGAACTCGGTGTTCGGCAGCATCCGCATCGCGCCGCGCAGCACGTCCTCGCTGATCGGGGACGCGCCGTAGAGGAGGAGCTTCAGGCTGGACATGTCCGCCTCGGCGACCTCCGGGATCAGCTGCATGAACTGCAGCAGGACCGGGACGAGGAAGATGTGCGTGACCTTGTGCCGCTCGATGCCCTTGGCGATCAGCGTCGGGTCGGGCTCGCGGGCGATCACGCCGGCGAGGCCGTTGTAGATGGAGGAGACCGAGAGGACGTTGCCCGCCACGTGGTACATCGGCATGGCGATCATCAAGACCGACGACTCGTCGATCTCCCAGAGGTCGTTGGTCACGGCCAGGGCCGCGAAGAAGTTGTCGTGCGTCAGCATGACGCCCTTGGGGCGGCCCGTGGTGCCCGACGAGTAGAGCTGCACGAACACGTCCGAGGAGGCGGGCTCGTACTCGGGCGCGGTGTCGGGCGCGGCGTCGATCCAGGCGGCGTAGTCCTGGTAGGCGGTGTCCCCGCCGTTGATGACGACGCTAAGGCTCGTGTGCTCCAGCTTGTCGGCGATCGCGTCCAGGACGGGGACGAACTCGGGGCCGACGATGAAGACCTTGGCCTTCGCGTTGTTGACGATGTAGGCGACCTCGTCGGGCGCCAGCCGGTAGTTCACCGGGACCTGGACGGCGCCGATGCGCGCCGCGCCGAACAGCTGCTCGGCGTACTCCAGGGAGTTCTTGTCGAGGATCGCGACGCGGTCGTCCCGTCCGACGCCCGCGCCCGCCAGGGCGGAGGCGACCCGGTCGACGCGCCGGTCGAAGTCCCCGAAGCTGATTTCGGTCTCGCCCGCGATGTACGCGACGCGATCGGGATGCGAACTCGCGCGTTCGCGCAGTACCTCGGTCAGAACCGCCACGATAGGCCCCTTCGCCGATAACCGCCTGTTTAGCCTGGTTGTCCCGGCATCATGCGGCCATCGGCGGTGCCCCGGCAAGAGGGCGGGACCACTTGGCTAGTTACTTTTTGACATCTTGGAGACCGCGGTCACGGCAAGTACCACCACGACGGCGATGAGTCCGATGAAGAAGAAGAACTTCATCATGGCCAGGATCGACCCGATGACGGTCATCACCAGCCACACCGCGAGAATCACACCGAGAACGGTCAGAACTGTCTTACCCATGCCTTCACCGTATGCGCTCGGTCCGCGGAGGTCATCACCCTTGGGGACGACTCTGCGACGTCATCCCCCACCGTGAGGCGGAGCCCCACCCTGACCCGGGCCCTGGGGTTCCGGTCAGGTGCTCAGGGTTTCGTCGATCGCGCGGAAGGTGGGGCAGGGCCAGCGGGCCATGCAGGCGCGGCAGCGGTGGATGGGGGCGCCCGGGTCACTGCTGATGCCGCCGGACTCCTGGGGCCGGTGCAGGTCGAGGAGCCGGACGCCGAGCTCGGCGAACATGATGACCTCCTCGCGGGCGCCCGCGAGGAAGGAGAGGTCCTCCCGGGACAGGCGCGCCTTGACCGGGACGAAGCCGTTCCTGTTCATCAGGCGGTAGAGGTACTGGGTGGACGTCCGCCACGAACTGGACTTCGCCGAGCGCGCGCGGATCGCTTCCAGGCGTTCGCGAACTCGGGCCTCCCTCGGATCGGCCTGCCGCCCATGCCGCTGTTGCACCTGCTCAGCCTCTCCTACTCGGGGCCCCCGCGAGGCGGGAACCGGGAGAACACCGGACCGCCCGCGGACATCGCCGCTTGCGAGATCATGACATCACGGTGCGTAGTTCTCAAAGCGTGTGGACTGCCCGAGCGGCGACACGCCCATGCCGCAAGGGACTTGGTCAACTGTCTGGCCCGCGGGCCGTTCGCGAGATAGTGTGCCGGACGTGGAGCTAAACGTCTCGACCACGTCTCAGGAGGATCACGCCGTCGTTACGGCGGTCGGTGAGCTGGACCTCTACACCGCGCCACGGCTGCAGGCGGCCCTCGCGGGCCTCCTGCGCGACCAGGTCGACCGCATCGTGGTCGACCTGAGCGGCGTCGAGTTCTGCGACTCGACCGGCATGAACGTCCTGCTCGCGGCCATGAAGCGGCTCAAGGAGCAGGGCGGCTCGCTGGAACTCGCGGCACCGCGCCCCGCCGTCAAGCGCATCCTCCAGGTCACCGGGCTCGACACCGTGTTCACCGTGAGCGACGCGGCACCCGCCATGGACGCGGGCTGACCCGGTCCGTCCCTTATCGTCCGTAAGGCTGCCCACCGGCGAGAGCCGGGGGCGGCCCCTTTCCGCACGCCCCCGCCCGGCCGGGATGAAGCGCGTTCGTCCCGCGGGCCACCGCGCCGGAAACGGGCCGGGGCGTTCCCGCCGGCGACCCCCGCGGCCCGCCCCTCCCCGTCTGC